>NZ_CP045067.1:2782491-3083737 GCF_016864015.1 Lacinutrix sp. WUR7
AACCTTTGTCTTAAGGTAGTTCTTAATTCTTGGAGTTCTTTTTTAGTATGAATTTTATTTTTATTCATTGTTTGAAGTTAAATATTTATCTTTAATTCTACAACAAAAAATATATTGGTAAAAGTGGTTTAAAAATCGTTTCTCTCTTTTTATGTCAAACTCTCCGAATTTATTTTCAATAAATCTACCTCTCTTTAGCTAAAGCGAGGAGCAGGTTCTTTATTCTAATTCTACTAACTAAATAGCTCTCCTCTTATTTTAAGAGGAGAATGAATTTAAATGCTTTTCGCATTTGAAGAAAGAGGAGTTAATAAAAAGGGTTTGGGGTATAAAAACAGCTTCGCATTTTAGGTCAAACTCTCCGGATTTCTTTTCAATAAATCCACCTCTCTTTAGCTAAAGAGAGGAGCAGGTTCTTTATTGTAATTATACTAACTAAGTAGCTCTTCTCTTATTTTAAGAGGAGAATGAATTTAAATGCTTTTTTGCATTTGAAGAAAGAGGAGTTAATAAAACAGGGTTAGGATATAAAAATAGCTTCGCATTTTAGGTCAAACTCTCCGGATTTCTTTTCAATAAATCCACCTCTCTTTAGCTAAAGAGAGGAGCAGGTTCTTTATTGTAATTATACTAACTAAGTAGCTCTTCTCTTATTTTAAGAGGAGAATGAATTTAAATGCTTTTTTGCATTTGAAGAAAGAGGAGTTAATAAAACAGGGTTAGGTTATAAAAATAGCTTCGCATTTTAGGTCAAACTCTCCGGATTTATTTGCAATAAATCCACCTCTCTTTAGCTAAAGAGAGGAGCAGGTTCTTTATTGTATTTATACTAACTAAGTAGCTCTCCTCTTATTTTAAGAGGAGAATGAATTTAAATGCTTTTTTGCATTTGAAGAAAGAGGAGTTAATAAAATGGGGTTAGGATATAAAAACAGCTTCGCATTTTAGGTCAAACTCTATAGATTTAGCAGCAAGTTCAGGACAAAAAAAAAGCGTAATCAAATAAATGATTACGCTTTATATCTTGAATTCTATTAATTTTTAAAACTTTCCAGATCTACTTCTGCTTAATACTTTGTATTCTTCATAACATCCGCTAATAGCGTCTAGTATTTGAAGATCGTTAGCAGAGTTAATAAACTCTTTAGAATAGTTACACTGACTTATAATTTCATCTAAATCTACTTTGCTTACTTGTAATAAAACGGTAAGCATTTCTCTGTCAAAACGAGTAGCAAGTAAACTTCTTATTTCGTCATCTTGCTTCATTTTTTTCAGCTTACGCATCTCATTAGGCTGTCTACCAAACATTCTAAACAGAAAATCGGCAGGATTAAAAATAGCACCTAATACTTTGGTTACAGCACTTGGTGAACGGTTTCCAGCTTCATAGCCAGTACTAGGTAAACCAGAAATAGCATATCTGTAACTATTATTTTTTGGAGCATTTTTTATATCTACTTCCAAAAAACCTGTAAGTTTAAACTGTGTTACAACAACTTCTTCTAATGCTAAAGCTAATTCTGTTAAAGCAATATTAGAACTTCCATATTTTAACCAGTCATTGGTAACTCTAACCTTAATAGATTTAAAACCTAAATACGAAAAGTGTAAGGTATCATTCGCTTTTGCTCTAAGTTCAAATGCTCCTTTTTCATTAGTTGTAGTACCAATTACTTGAGTAAGATTTACAATATTTACGCTTTCTAAAGTACTATCATCAGCAGCATTGATTACCACACCAATTACTTTAGTTGGTGCATCTTGTGCCTGACTAAATGTAAAGGTAAGTAATAAAATAAATAAGGTAAACCTGTTCTTCATAATGGAGTTTGTCGTTGTATAAAGGTACAAACATATTTATAAATATGGCAGTACCCTTACATTTTGACTTAATATTAACAAAAAGGTTTAACGTCTAGAGCGTGTTGGACGTGAATGCGAAGTTTTAAATTCGCTTTTATCTCTATCTCCACCATCACTTCTTTTAGAACGTGTTTTTGAGCTATCATCGCTTCCACGACGTCTATCACTTCTGTTTTCTCCAGAACCTTCACTACGTCTTCCGCTAGAACGTCTTTCACCTCTTGGTTTATCCGATCCTCCACGTCTTCTGTCACCTCCGCCATCACGTCTTCCGCCACTGCGACTTCCGCCACGACCTCTTCCGCCACCGCCTCCGCGATTTTCACTTACTTCTACATTTACAAAACGTCCTTCATGCTTGTAATCATTGAAAAAGGCGATTATTTTTTCTTGGTGTACTTTTTCTGTATTAAAGAATGAAAAACTCTCTTTTACATCTACTTTAAATACATCATCTCTACCAAGTTCTAATATTTCCTTTAAGAAATCTTTTAACTTCATCCAGTCAAAACCATCCTTTTCTCCTACATTAATAAAGTAACGAGAATCAGAGCTGTTACCTCCAGAGCTTTCACGATCGCTTACTCTTGAAGCATCTACTTTCTGAATTCTAGATTTTTGGTAGTAGTTAAAGAAACGTGTAAACTCTACAGAAAAGAATTTCTTGATAAGTTCTTCTTTGGTAGTTTCTTCAAATAATCCGTTGATATCTTCTAAATACTTATCAATCTCATGATTGATTTCTGTATTGTGTATTTTGTTTGCTAAAGACATTAACTGTACTTCGCAAATAGCCATTCCGTCAGGAATTTCTTTTAACTCAAATTTTTGGTTAATAATACGTTCAATACTTTTTAATCTACGTACTTCACTTTTAGAAACAATAACCATAGAAATACCAGTTTTACCAGCACGTCCTGTACGTCCAGATCTATGTGTATAGGTTTCTATTTCATCACTTAATTGGTAGTTAATTACATGTGTAATATCATCTACATCAATACCACGAGCAGCAACATCTGTTGCAACAAGCATTTGTATTTGACGAGATCTAAATTGTTTCATCACAATATCACGTTGATTTTGAGATAAATCACCATGTAAAGCTCCTGCGCTATACCCATCTTCAATTAAGTTTTCTGCAACTTTTTGCGTATCTCTTTTGGTACGACAAAATATTACGGAAAAGATATCTGGATTCGCATCTGCCAAACGTTTTAAAGCTTGGTATCTGTCACGAGCATTTACTAAGTAGTATTCGTGAGAAACATTATTGGTACTTTCATTTTTATGACCAACCGTAATTTCTTTAGGTTCGTTCATAAATTTTCTTGCTATAGTTGCCACTTCTTTAGGCATGGTTGCAGAAAATAACCAGGTATTTTTATCTTCAGGTGTTCCAGAAAGAATATCTGTAATATCCTCTTTAAAACCCATGTTTAACATCTCATCGGCTTCATCTAAAACCGAATATTGAATTTTAGTAATATCTACTAATCTTCTGTTAATCATATCTTTCATTCGGCCTGGTGTTGCAACAATAATTTGTGCACCACGTTTTACCTCACGTGCTTGATCTGTAATACTAGAACCACCATAAATAGCGACTACGTTTAAGCCTTTTAAATGCTTTCCGTATGCTTTCATTTCATTTGCAATTTGCAAACAAAGCTCACGAGTAGGAGATAAGATAAGACCTTGAGTAGTACGACTGTTTACATCGATTTTTTGCAACATAGGAAAACCAAACGCTGCTGTTTTACCAGTTCCAGTTTGCGCTAACGCAACTAAATCTGTTTCTTCGTTTAATAAAATTGGGATTGCTTTTTCTTGTACTTCTGATGGTTTTTCAAAACCTAAATCTGTAATACCTTGTAATAATAGATCGTTAAGACCTAATTCTTGGAATGTGCTCATTCTTCTTTGTTATGTATTTCAATGTCAATCTATTTTGGTGTTACAAATAGAAGTGCATTGAACATACTTAACCTAAAACTTCTAGTAACACATCCTCTCTCTGAGGAGTAATAAAACCACATGGGTTTTTCAAGGTGCAAAGGTACTCTTTTATTTAACACTAGCACTATTTATTGTGTTTATTAATTTTTTGGGCGTTTTTACACGCTATTCGTTATATCTTTTTTTGCCATATACGGCAGCAAAAAAAGGATGCCACTGCTATCGTTAACGCAATAAAGGATGGTGTGAAAAGGGGAGTGTTGGAGGTTTTGTTTTGGGTTTTCGAAATTAATGAAACGGTTTTGTATAAAAAGATTTGCGTTTTGCGAGCGAGGATTTTCCGTAGGAAGATCAGAAGTAGCAAAAACGCACTGTTCATTGTTTAAGCACTAATCTATGCATTATTTTTATGCGATGTTGTGCCCAGTTATTTTAAAAGATAAATTGTTTTATTTTTTTCTCCTATTTTTTTAAATAAATTTAATTCAGCACCTTTTTTTAAATCTCTACTTGCTGTTGCTGAAGAAATATTTTTAAAAATATCCATATAATCTTTTCTCGTAAATTCAGTTTTATTTAAAGAAACAAAATAGTCTAATCTATCTTTTTCATTTAACGTTCGATTATTGAAATTTAATAACTCACTTATTGAAATATCAATTACGTTTAACATATATTCAATAAATTTTGTTGATTTTCCTGAATTATCACTTTCTGCCAAAGCTTTGTAATATTCTTCTTGTCCTTTACTAATTAAAATTTCAAAAGGTAAAAACTCAAATATTGGATATTTTTCCATTAAAATTAGGGTTTGCCATAATCTTCCCATTCTACCATTTCCATCCAAAAATGGATGTATAAATTCCATTTCGTAATGAAAAACACAACTCTTAATTAATTCAATTTCGTCTGACTTTTGCAAGTATTCAAAAAGGTCTTTCATTAAATAAGTAACATTCCTAAAAGGAGGTGCTAAATGCGCAACTTTTGAACCTTTTACAATTCCGACACTTTGATTTCTGTATTTTCCAGAATTTTCAATCAGACCTTCCATTAAGTCTTTATGTGCTTTAAAAAAAGACTTCTCATTACAAGGATTATATTGATCTAAATTTTCATAAATACTAATTGCATTTAAAACTTCTAAAACATCTTTTTTAGGACCAATAACTTTTTTGTTTTCTAAAAGTGCCGTTATTTGTTCTTCGGTAAGCGTGTTTCCTTCTATTTTTAATGAAGAATGAATAGTTTTGATTCTATTCTGTTTTCTTAATTTAGGGGAAGGTTTGTTTAGTAAATTAGCATTTACTTCTCCTATTTTCTCCGAGATAGAAGTTATTAGTTTTAAAATTGAAGATGTTATTTCGTAAGGTGGTTTCATCTTTAATACTATCATTTGATACTATCAAAGATACAATCATTTAGCTGGAATTATGTGATGAAACGGAATTTTTAATTGGACATAGCGGTTAAAAAGATATGATATCGTTTTAATGATTTACAGCATCCGTTCTATTAATTTCGAAGTTAGTGGAGTTTTATAAAAGAGTCAAACGCAATTGGTATGGAATTCTAATGGGTAATTATATTATTTTAAAAGAAATTATTTTGCTCTTTCTTTTATTTAAACCAATTCTATTGCCTGTTTTTCGTTCCTTCTTGTTTAAGTTTTTACCTTAGCTGCATAATTAATGATAAAAGAAGATAGACGATAGATGTTAGATTATATTATAATTGGTGGCGCACAAGCAGGATTATCGATGGCTTACCATTTAAAAATATTAGAAAAGGAGTTTGTAGTACTAGATGGCGAAAATGAAATTGGCGCTTCTTGGTTAAACCGATGGGATTCTTTAAAATTATTTACACCAACCGAATACAATCATTTGCCTGGTTTGAAATTTGATGCGCCAAAAGGACATTATCCGACTAAAGTAGAGGTAAGTGATTATTTTAAAACGTATGTAGAAACCTTCCAAATCCCGGTGCAGCTAAATACCTTAGTTACTTCCGTAAGGAAAACAGAGAAAGGTTTTTTTGTGACGTATAAAGATGGCGAATTACAAGCCAAAAATGTCATTGTTGCCACAGGACCATTTCATATTCCATACACACCGCCTTGTAATACTAAAATAGCCAAAAGCGTACTGCAGTTGCATAGTAATTATTATAAAGGAGTAGATCAATTGCAAGAAGGAGATGCTTTGGTAGTTGGAGGCGGAGATTCTGGATATCAAATTTTAAATGAAATTTCTAAAGATACATCCAGAACCGTTTATTTTTCTGGAGATACTACCGTACGATCTTTACCACAGCAAATTTTGGGTAAAACCTTATGGTGGTGGTTTACGCTAGTCGGTTTTTTAAGTTTTACTAAATACAGTTGGATAGGGAAAAAAATCAGTAATTTTTCACAACCCGTTATTGGTACCGATGTGAAAGAAATTCTTTCTAGAAAAAATGTTATCATTAAAGGAAGAACCAAAGACGCATTACAAGAAGTAATTATTTTTGAAAAGTCGAAAGTGTCTACTATTAAAAATGTTATTTGGGCTACAGGTTATCGTCCGAATTTTACATGGATTGAAGGATTAGAACTGGATGAGAATAGCTATCCTAAAAATTATAGAGGCGTAAGTAATATTGATGGTTTGTATTTTATTGGATTGCCTTGGATGTACACACGCGGATCTGCAACTTTAGGAGGTGTATCTAAAGATGCTAGTTATTTGGCAAGTATAATAAGCAAGCAGGATTAATTACCAGCGTTTAAAAAAGTAACTAGTTGGCTAATCGCTTTTCCGCGATGTCCAATTTCATTTTTTTCGTCTAAAGAAATTTCAGCAAATGTTTTGTTGTAGCCTTCCGCTTTAAAAATAGGATCGTAACCAAAACCTTTTTCGCCGTGTTTTTCTGTGGTGATTTCTCCTTTACAAATTCCGGTAAACGTTTCTAAATTTCCATTTAAATGTAAAGCAACAACGGTTTTAAATTGTGCTTGTCTGCTGGCTTTATCTTTCAGGTTGGCTAAAAGTAAATTCATATTGTCTTCTGCATCTCTTTGTTCTCCTGCATAACGTGCAGAATAAACTCCGGGTTCGTTATTTAAAGCGATTACTTCTAATCCGGTATCATCTGCAAAACAATCATAACCATAATGTTCTTTGATGTACTCTGCTTTTTGAATGGCATTACCTTCAATAGTATTTTGCGTTTCTGGAACGTCTTCAAAACAACCAATATCTTTTAAGCTTAAAAGTTTTATGTGTTGCGGAATTAAAGATTGTACTTCTTTTAATTTGTTTAAATTATTGGTGGCGAAAACAAGTTGCATAGTTTATGGTAATTAATGTATTTTAGCTTTTGTAAAAATATATTAATAAATTAAGCATCCTTTGTTAGAACAGATTATTTTTAAAAAGACTTTAATCTCTAAGTTATTTTTCCTTCTTATTTTTTGCTTTTCTTTCTTTTCTGCGACTTCGCAAACGCTAGAAGATGTGGATTCTTTGTTAGTAGATCGGAATTTAGAAAATTATTCAGTACGTATATTTTCTAATTTTAAAGTAAAGAAATTCACTATTAAAGACGGAGATTCTAAGTCTAAGTTTGTTCCTAATAATAGATATGGTTTAGGGTTTGGTGTGGCTAGTGAAAAGTTTATCATTGATCTTGCTTTTAATATTAAAAATCCGAATAAAGCCGAAACAAAGCGATTTGATTTGCAAGCGACCACCATTTTAAAGCAGCAGCATTATGTGAATTTATACATTCAAACGTATAAAGGATTTAATGTTAAAAATGATTTCGATGTTCCAACGGTTTTTAGAAATGATATTCGTTCGGTAACCTTCGGGATTAATTATTTATATACTTTTGATGATGTAGCATTTTCATATTCGCAATTAAAAGCTGGCTTGCCACAAAAGCGAAATAAAGATGTTTATATCACTGGCGGACTTGGTGTTTTTGGTGTGTATGATTATTTTTCAGCAGATGCGACTGTTTTTTCAGAAGAGACCAGTGCCTATTATAATGAAGCTGCAAATATTAAAAGATATAATGGTCGCGCACTCGGACTTTTAGCAGGATTTGTATCGTATTTTAAACTTCCTGAAAATATTACAGCTACTTTTAATTTTATGCCTGGAATTGCTTTAATTAATAAGACAATCACCTTGGAAGAAGATAGTTATAGACCATCGAATATAATGCTTTATAAAATAGATTTTCATGTTGGTTTGGGCTATAGTTATAAACGTTACTATGCTAGTTTAACGTATGGGAATGGTTTTTATTCCACCAATTTTAATAACGATAATAAGTATTTCTTCAATCTGTCTAATGCCAAATTAGCAATAGGTTATAAGCTGAAAGCAAAGCGTAAATAAACACGATTATTTAAAGTATGATATTAGTCATTTTTAAACGTTATAATCTTACTTATTTTTGAATAGATTAATAATTAAAAGATAAGACTATGACTATAAATATTCAATATGTACATATGGCAACTAGCGAAGCTATGAATGATTATGTAACTGAAAAACTAAGTGTTTTAGCAAAAAAATATGAATGGATTATTAATGCAGAAGTGCATTTTGAAGTAGAGAATAATGCGAAGACAAATGGAAAAATTTGTAAGATAGAATTAAGTGCTCCTGGACCTCGTATTTTTGCAATGTCGGATGAAAATAATTATGAAGATGCTGTTAAAAACACGATTAAAGATTTAGAAAAGCAACTTAAAAAACGCAAAGAAACTTTTTCTACACACTAAAATATAAAGAGGGTTTATCTATGATGATACGGTTCATTCCTTAAAATAGTAAACCCTCTATATAATTGTTCTATAACAAACAGTCTCACCATTTGATGAGAGAATGTCATTTTAGAAAGTGAGAGTTTTCCTTGTGCTTTACTGTACACATCTGGACTAAATCCGTAAGGTCCACCAATTACAAATACCAATTGCTTGATACCAGAATTCATGTGTTTTTGTAAGTAGTTAGAAAAACCAACGGAATCTAATTGTTTTCCGTTTTCATCTAATAAAATCAATACGTCGGTTGCATTTAATTTACCTAAAATAAGTTCTCCTTCTTTCTGTTTTTGCTGATCCTCACTTAGGTTTTTAACTTTTTTTAAATCTGGAATAATCTCTAATTCAAATTTTATATAAAAACCAAGTCGTTTTGTGTAATCGTCTATTAAGCTTTGTAATTGCTTGTTGTCTGTTTTGCCAATGGCAAGTAGTTTAATGTTCATATTTAGCAAAGATAAAGTTTTTTAGAATTTGGAATTTGAAAATTTGAATATTTCGATTTTCAATCGTTATTTTAGCACAAAGAATTATTTTATGATTAGCAAAGCACAATTTGATACAGAAATAGATTTAATAATTACCAATGCGATTAGAGAAGATGTTGGCGATGGAGACCACAGCTCACTTGCATGTATTCCAGCTACTGCGCAAGGAAAGGCAAAACTTCTAGTAAAAGACAATGGTATTATTGCAGGCGTAGCATTCGCAAAACAGGTTTTTGCTTACGTGGATAAAGACTTGAAAGTGGAAACACTTATTGAAGATGGAAGCAAAGTGAAATATGGTGATATTGTTTTTTATGTGGAAGGCGCTTCGCAATCCATACTAAAAGCAGAACGTTTGGTGTTAAATGCCATGCAACGTATGAGTGCTATTGCAACTAAAACACGTCAGTTTGTGGACTTATTAGAAGGTACGGGAACTAAAATTTTAGATACCAGAAAAACTACTCCGGGAATTCGTGCCTTAGAAAAATGGGCTGTTAAAATTGGAGGAGGAGAGAACCATAGATTTGCTTTATATGATATGATTATGCTTAAAGATAATCATATTGATTTTGCTGGCGGACTTACCAAAGCTATTGACAAAACAAAGAAGTATTTAAAAGAAACCAATAGAGATTTAAAGATTATTGTAGAAGCTAGAGATCTAAATGAAATTGAAGAAATCTTGAAAAGCGATGGTGTATACCGAATTTTAATTGATAACTTTAACTATGAAGACACCAAAAAAGCAGTAAAACTGATTGGAAACAAATGCTTGACAGAAAGCTCTGGAGGTATCAACGAAAAAACAGTAAGAAAATATGCAGAATGTGGTGTTGATTTTATTTCATCTGGTGCATTAACGCACTCGGTGTATAATATGGATTTAAGCTTGAAGGCTGTGAAATAGTTTCAATCAAAGCAAAGTCAAAGTCGCCGTTTTAGTAAGTAATTCCATAGCTCCATAAAAGGGCTAGTCTAAATTAATGACAAAAAAAACAGAAGATAAACTAGAAAAAATACCAGTAGTTAACCTATTGGTAAAGCTTTTAAAGCAAATAAAACTCCCAGGTTTTGAGGGGTTGTCTATTTACGATTTGTTAGAATTGTATGTTATTGGTATTGCTAGAGGTACTTTAACAACAAGAGCAAGTGCCATTGCATTTAGTTTTTTTATGGCTATTTTTCCGTTTTTGTTATTTGTACTTATTGTGATTCCGTATATACCAATAGATGATTTTAGAATTGAATTTCTGTCTTTTCTAAACTCTTTTTTACCTCCAAATACTTCCGAGTTTTTTGATGAAAATATTTACGGAAACATAAATACAGGTCGTGGAGGTTTGCTTTCTTCGGTGTTTTTACTTTCTATATTTTTAATGGCAAATGGTGTAAACGCATTGTTTTCTGGTTTTGAAAACTCCTATCATGTGCAGCTAACTCGTAATGTTGTAAAACAATATTTGTTTGCTATGGGTGTCGCTTTAATTTTAGCAATTATGGTGATTCTAACGGTGGTCATTTTTGGTTATGTAGAGATTTATTTGCTCCAACCTTTTTTTGATAAACTAAACGAGCAAGGACTCACGCAAGCAGATTCTAATGTCTTTTGGATTGTTGCGGCCAAATATTTATTCTTTTTAGTAATGACCTATTTAGCAACGGCAACCTTATATTATTTTGGAACCAGAGAAGGAAAAGACTCTAAGTTCTTTTCTGTAGGAGCATTATTAACTACGCTGTTGTTTGTTTTAACTTCGTATCTTTTTGGTGTTTATATCAATAATTTTGCACAATATAATGAGCTCTATGGCTCTATTGGTGCTATTTTAATTCTAATGTTTTACTTGTGGCTAAATGCAAATATTTTACTTTTAGGTTACGAGCTCAATGCTTCTTTAAATGGGTTGCGAAAAATTAATAAAAATGAATAAATATATCTTATTAATAGTCTTCTTATGCATATCTATATCTGTTACTGCACAAGATATCTTCGGAAAATGGAAAACGATAGACGACGAAACTGGTGAAGAAAAATCTATTGTCGAAATTTATGAAAAGGACGGAAAAGTCTTCGGGAAAATAATTGAAATACTCAACCCGTTAAAAAAGGATGCACTTTGTACTGCTTGTGAAGGTGAAGATTATAACAAGCCTATTTTAGGGTTTCAACTGATTAAAAATCTTACAAAAGACGGCGACTACTATAAAAACGGAAGTATTTTCGATCCGCAAAAAGGGAAAATGTATACATGCAGATTAGGTGTCGATGCTGATAATCCAGATGTTTTAGAAGTCCGAGGATATATTGCTTTTTTCTATGCCACGCAATATTGGCAACGCGTAGATAATTAATTAAAAAGCTTTAAAAAGGCTTCCTTTCTTCTAGTAGAAACATCTATTGTTTCTTGGTTAGACATGGTGACATAGCCTCCTTTTCCTTTGGTGTATTTCTTAACGTGTGCAATATTGATCAAGTGTGAATTATGAATTCTGAAAAAGTTTGCATCCGTCAAAAGTGCTTCAAAGTGTTTAATGGGTTTCGATACTAATATGTTATCGGTTTTAGTCTGAATATACGTATAACTCGTATCTGCTTTACAGTGAATAATATTTTCAATTTCTAGAATTTCAAATCCGTTAGAAGTTGGTATTCGTATGGTTTTTTTCTTGTCTTCCTTTTGAAGGTTGCTTAATAAAATTTTAATTTGTTCTGCATTATCAATAGGCTGTATTCGCTTTTTTAATCTTTTAATTGCTTGAATAAAATCGTCTTTATCAATGGGTTTTAATAAATAATCCATGGCACTATATTTAAAGGCTTTTATAGCGTAATCATTAAAAGCGGTGGTAAAAATCACATTAAAATTATAGTCACCTAAGCTTTCTAAATAATCAAAACCAGTTTTATTATGAATCTCAATATCTAAAAAAATGAGATCTGGTTGTAACGTTTTGGTTTTCGCTATAGCATCATCCACCGTACTACAAGTTGCTACTATTTCTAGGTTAGAATCAAAAGATTCCGTTAGCTTTATAATACTATCAATGCAATGTTGTTCGTCATCAACAATAAGTGTTTTAATCATTTTAAAAGGCGAGAGTTAGTGGTAGTTTTATTTCAATTTTGGTTCCGTTTGGTTTGTCAATAATTTGAAGATTACCATTGGTGTTCTTTATTTTATTGATGATTTCAATTCTACTTTTAGTGATACTCATTCCTAAAGAATGTTTATTATTATTATTATTATTTGTCTTTGCAGATGCTTCTCGACCAATACCATTATCTTCCACGCTACAAATAATCATGCCTTCTTTTTGGATGTAATTAATGGCTATTTCTCCGTTTTTAGTACTGTTTCTTAATCCGTGAATAATACTATTCTCCACAAATGGTTGTAGAATCATTGGCGGAATTAAAGTGTTTTCAGGATCTATATTTTCGTCTACATTTATAGTATAGGTAAAACTATTATTGGCACGTTTGTTTTCGATATCTAAATAGGTTTTTAGGATACTAATGTCTTCGTTTAAAGTAATTTCTTTTTGTGTCGATTTCTCTAAAGTTTCGCGCATTAATTTAGAGAATTTGGTCAAATAGTTGGAAGCATTCTCCATATCATTTTTAGCAATATATGCATGGATGGAATTTAAAGAATTAAAAATGAAATGCGGGTTCATTTGCGCTCGCAATGCTTTCAGTTCGGTGTTAGAAACTTTTAAATTAAAGGCTGTTTCTTTAGTTGTAGCAATTGCTTCTTGTTTCTTTTTGTACAATATGAAACCAATTATTAACCCAATAGCCAAGCTACTACCAGTATAAATAGAAGTGTTTTTTATAAACTTATATCTCGCTATTTCTGCTTCTTGAATTGCTTGTTTTTTATCGTGAACTGCCGTTAGTGCAGCTTCCTTTTTTTCGTACTCGTATTTGGCTTCTAATTTTGCTATTTCTTCTTTCTTTTCGGAAGACATAAAACGATCTTTTAACTTCTTTGCTTCCGTTTGGTTGTTGTAGGCCGTTTTGTAGTTTTTTAGCTTCGCGTTTACTAATGCTAGGTTTTCTAAAACACTTGCTTGTCGTTCTATACTTTGTGTTTTTTTAGAATACATGAATGCACTTTCAAAATTACTTTTCGCTTTCAAAAAGGCGCCACTTTCTAAATATGCAGTACCAATGCTTTCATAAACAATTGCTAGGCTATTTGTGTTTTTAAGTTCTTGAAATAAGACTTTGGTTTGGTTTAAATAGGCTAATGCTTTTTTGTAATCTTTTAAAGTTATGTAAGCAATTCCAGTGTTTGTTAATGCACTTGCAATACCGTATTTGTTATTAATACTTTGCATGATAGCTAAAGATTCCTTGTAATACGTAATCGCTTTTTTGGGTTGTTTTAAGTCGTCATATAAATTACCAATATTCGTGAGTGTATTTGCTGTTTCTACTTTAGTATCTAGCTTTTTATTAATTTCTAGGCTTTTATTATAATATTTTAGGGCTACCTCGTATTTTTCTAATCTAGAATATAGCAATCCAATATTAGTGAGAATTCCTGCATGACGATCTGTATGGGTAGTGTTTGTTTGATTATGAATTTTAGACGCTTTTAGATAGGTGTCAATAGCTTCGGGATATTGCGATTGATACATTTGGTTAATGCCAATACTATTGAGAACCACAGCCATTAAAAAGCTGTCTTTTTCTTTTTCAAAAATTTCTAATGCTTTGTAATTAAGTTTATTTGCTTTTTGGTAATTCGATTGTCCAAAATAGATGAGCCCTTTATTGTAATTAATGCGTGCAACTTGATTCCATGCTTTGCGTGTGGTTTGAATCTTTATAGCTTCGTTATACGCTACAATAGCTAAAGAGTCTTTAGATAACGCAATTAAATGAATTGCTTTGTTTTTGTAAGCAAGCGCTTCTTTGTCCTTTAATGGAAGACTTTTAGCAAGTGAAATAGCTTCGTTAGCAAACTGTAATCCTTTTTCTGGATTGGACGGATTATAAGCAGCAGTAAGCTGATTTAAGATTTCCAATTTCTCAATATTTGGCGCTTCGTTTTTAGTTAATTCTATTTCAAGAGAATCTATTTTTTGCTGTTGCGAAAAGCAAACCAAAGAATACAGCATAAAAAAGTAACAAATAATACATTTCATTTGTGGTAAAGAATTAACTAATAGCAAGTTAAAAGTACTTCTATTTTTTTTAAAGACCATATTATTTGTGCGAAAATGAAGTCAAAATGCACAGTTATAAATTCTAGGTTGTCATTTTAGTAAAATTCCTATTACTTCATAGAGCTATTAATCCATAAACTGGCTACTATGAAACTAAAACTACTTTTCGCTTTGTTTTTTTATGCGCATGTAACTCTTGCGCAAATTGCAGCTCCTCCAGTTCCAGAAACTTGGGAGAATGATTTGTGGTTTTCTAACCAATGGATGCATTTTTCTACAGTAAATTACACGTTTAATGTAGATTGTCTTCCAAATTTAGCGGTCTCACAAGTTTTAGATTTTGGTAGTGGTATATTTGTTAATAGTTCTAGATTAACCATAAGTTATAACGGAAACAATCAAGTAGTCGAAACGATTAATGAATTATGGAACAGTGTTAATGCTGCCTGGGAAAACGATAGACGATCTACGCAAGCTTATGATGGAAATAACCTAACAGAGATTTTGCATTATCTCTGGATAAACAATGCTTGGCTATTAGAATATCGAATTGTGAATGCTTATAACGGGAGTTTACTAACCGAAAGTATCACACAACAATGGGATATAAATGCTAGCCAATGGATAAATGATATAAAAAGCGAATTTACGTATAATAGCATTCCGCTTTTAGAAATTGCTTTAAGTAGTGCATGGTCTACGGTAGATAATGTTTGGATTAATGATGGTAGAACGACCTTTGTTTATGACGCTAATAATCTATTAAACATAAAGACTTTTGAAGATTGGGAATCCAATGCTTGGGTTAATGATAGACAAGAAACATATACGTTTGATAGCAATGATTTTTTAATAGAATCTCTAGTTTCGGAGTGGAATACAAGTACCATGGTTTATGATCTAGACAGAAGAGAAACCTATACAAATAATGCGCAAGGATACTACACCGAACTTGTTAGAGAAAATTATTTACTAGGAAGTTGGGTAAATGAAACAAGAGATAGAAGAACCTATCCAATATGCTATACGCTTGGTGTTGAAAATCTTTTGGCTGAAGGTGTCTTAGTATATCCAATTCCTGCTCAAAATGTTCTACATATTAAAAGTAACATGCAACATAGTGAAGCTATAATTATGGATTTAAACGGAAGAATTGTACAGCAAGAAAAACTTACAAATGCATTACAAACCATAGATATATCGCAATTAAATTCTGGAGTGTATATTTTAAAACTCTCTAATGGTAATCAGGTGATTACTGAAAAAATCATTAAGAAATAAATCCGTTAATTCGTCAAAAAGTAGTTTCCAATAAAATTAGATATCATGAAAAATATACCAAAGACAAAACATATCCTTCTAATAATCGTACTCGCTGTTTTTCTAATTCCGGGGTATGGATTTTCGCAAGAAAAACGTGTCAAACCACCAAAAAGAGAATCTAAGATTTCTAGTGTAGATCATTTTGTAGATAAGACGTTTAATCTATATCACAAAGTATTTGTTTATGACAGTTTAACGCAGGCAGGAGTAGAGATTCCAACAGAGATTGAAGACGAATTAATGGAGCATGCAGAAAAAGATATCGATAGTCTTTGGGATATTTTTCCAGAAGTTTTTGATGATATGGCTAACGGAAACGCGAACCTGATGAAAAAAGGAAAAGCAACAGCAAACTTAAACAAGTCTAAAAAAGTATTGCGATACTGCGTTTTAATGGTCAAAACCTATTTTGTAGGTACAGAAGAGGAAGAATAAATAATCGTAAATACAACCGCACCATGAAACAGATACATCTCTTTTTATTCTTCTTGTTAAGTGTGCACTTTGCGAATAGCCAAAACTATAAAAGTGCCTTTAGAACAGATATTTGTTCCTGTATAGAAGAAGAAAGTTTAAAACGAAACCTGACGCCAAATGCATATAAAAAGTGTTATACCGAAATCCTGCCTAAATATGCAAACCAGATAGATGCTGCAATTGTAGAAGAGGATTTGAATAAAAGATATTATTTAGGGCAAGTAGCCAGAAAAGACTTGGTGCTTGCGTTTCAATATGAATTAATCTACAGTTGTGATATCTATTTTGAGTATTTGAATAGAACTCGAACTAGTGAAATACTAATCGCTAGAGAACGAGCAAAAGAAAGCGATTTGGAATCTAAAAACCAAATGGTAGCAATGTCTCCAAATGCGTATGCCTATTTTCATCGAGCACAATTACACTTTAATTTGGGGAATTTAAAAGAAGCAGAAGCCGATATTCATAAAAGTTTTGATGTCAATCCTAATGCTTCTAATATACAATCGACAAGACATGAATTGCTATTACTGGCTTGTATTTATGAAGAGCAAAAACAATATACCAAAGCGATTGCACTTTATGATAAAATATATATGGGAAATTATGATTCGCAAGTAGCAACCTTAAGAGCGCTTGCAGATAAAAAAGCAGGAGGAAGCATGTCTAGTATACCAAAAGCAGCTACAGAGGTTGTTTCTTCAAAATCTAACGCATCGGAAAGAAGAAGATCTATCTCGCAAAATTCAAGAAGTAAACGCGCAGAACGAAAACCTGCCATAAAGAACGAGAAACCCCCAACAAAACAAAAAAGTGATTCGGCTTCCCTGAAAAAATTATTTAAATTAGGTAATTGATTAAAAAAGCATCTTTTTTAAAGGCGGTTTTTTTATAGAAACATATTACCTTTGGTTTATGAATCATTTCATAGACGTCATTCTTCCCGTTCCTCTAGAAAAACTATTTACCTATAGTATTACAGAGGCAGAAGCATCTTTTCTACAAGTAGGAATGCGTGTGGCTGTTCCTTTTGGTAAAACAAAAATGTATACCGCGCTTGTACACAGTATTCATAACAACAAACCGTTGGTGTATGAAGCTAAAGAGATTCATCAAATTCTAGATGAGACACCGGTAATTACCCTGCAACAACTTACTTTTTGGCAATGGATTTCTAAATACTACATGTGTACTTTAGGAGATGTCATGCGAGCAGCTTTACCAAGTGCATTTCTATTAGAAAGTGAAACGATTATTAGTAAGAATAACGATAAGATTATTGCAGACGAAGACTTAAAAGATGATGAATTCTTGGTTTACGAAGCATTACAGCATCAGTCGTCCTTAAAGATTCAAGACCTAATATCAATTTTAGATAAAAAGAATGTACTTCCAGTAATTAAAAGGCTTTTAGAGAAAGAAGCGATTCATTTACAAGAAGAGATTTACGAAAAATATAAACCTAAATATGTTAGATACGTAAAGTTGCATACTGCATATGCTTCGGAAGCTGCGCTTCAAGATATATTAGAAGAATTAAATAGAGCGCCAAAGCAAAAACAAGTGATCATGACTTTGTTTATGTTATCGTCAAAAACAAAGAAACCGATAAAGGTTGCCGAATTAACCGAAGTTAGTGGTGCTTCTTCGGCAATTATAAAAACATTAGTAGATAAAGGTATTCTAGAAGAATATCACATTCAAACCGATAGAATTAATTATTCTGGAGACGAAAATGAAGCTTCCAAAGAACTAAATGAACATCAAATTGTAGCTTTAGAAGAAGTGAAAACGGCTTTTGAAAAACATAGTGTTACCTTATTACATGGGGTGACCTCTTCTGGGAAAACCGAAATATATGTCAAGCTTATGGAAGAAGCTTTAGCAAAAGGCGAACAGGTTTTGTACTTGCTTCCGGAGATTGCACTAACTACTCAATTAGTTTCTAGGCTTCAGAATTACTTCGGAGAACAAGTTGCGGTGTTTCATTCTAAATATTCTATTCATGAACGCGTAGAAGTTTATCAAAATTTACTGAACAATTCCGCGAAAGCGCGAATCATATTAGGAGCACGTTCTTCTATATTTTTACCATTCAGCAATCTTGGGCTAATTATAGTAGACGAAGAGCACGAGCAATCTTTTAAACAGTTTGATCCTGCGCCACGATATCACGCAAGAGATGCAGCGGTTGTTTTAGCAAATATTTTTAAAGCAAAAACCTTATTAGGTTCTGCAACGCCAAGTTTAGAAAGTTCTTTTAATGCCCAACAAGATAAGTATGGTTTTGTAGAATTAACTACGCGATATAACAATGTCTTGATGCCAGAAATTGAATTGGTAGATATTAAAGACAAGCATAAGCGTAAAAAAATGAAAGGTCATTTTAGTGATCGGTTAATTGAAGAAATGACCGAAACATTAAATGACGGACAACAAATTATACTGTTTCAAAACCGAAGAGGCTATTCGCCAATTGTAGAATGTAATACGTGTGGTAATGCGCCGCAATGTCCTAATTGTGATGTGAGTTTAACCTATCATCAATATCGAAATCAGTTGCGTTGTCATTATTGCGGTTATAATTCGGCAATGCTTCAAAAATGCATGGCTTGTGGGAGTCCGTCTTTAGATAGTAAAGGTTTTGGAACAGAACAGATAGAAGTAGAGGTGAAGGAGCTGTTTCCAGATTACAAAGTAGGTAGAATGGATTTAGATACCACGCGTGGTAAATATGGTTACGAAAAGATTATTACTTCTTTTGAACAACAGGAAGTCGATATTTTAGTCGGTACACAAATGCTAACCAAAGGATTAGATTTTAGAAACGTGCGACTTGTAGGGATTATGAATGCTGATAATATGCTGAATTTTCCAGATTTTAGAGCCCATGAACGTAGTTTTCAATTGATGCTTCAGGTTTCTGGTAGGGCAGGACGTACCGAAAAAAGAGGAAAAGTATTAATACAAACCTATAATCCGTATCATAAAATTCTACAACAAGTGTCTACCAATGATTATGCTGGTATGTACAAAGAGCAAATGGACGAAAGGTATAATTTTAAATATCCTCCTATATATAGACAAATAAAGATTGTATTAAAGCATAAAGATTATAATCGCGTAAATATGGCGGCAGATTGGTATGCTAAATCTTTACGACAAGTATTTGGTGATTTTGTTCTCGGACCAGAATTTCCTCCAGTTTCTAGAATACGAAATCAATTTCATAAAAACATTTTGGTTAAGATACCAAGCAAGCAATCTTTGGCAAAAACCAAAGAAGCTATATTAAAAATAGATACTAGTTTTAATGCGGTAAAAGATTTTAGATCGGTTCGTGTTATCTTAAATGTTGATAATTACTAAAATAAACCATTTTTCTAAGGATTACGATTTGTCAGTTCGAGTGAATTTTATGCTTTTTGAAGCATGAAATTAGTATCGAGAACATTTTTAGTATGCAGAAGTATAAGAAGTTTCTTTCCTGAAATAAATTCTCGATTTTATTTTTTAGATAAAACCACTGTAATAGACGCTGTTTAATTAGAGGTGAAAAAAACACAAGAATTACAAACAAAAAAAAGTCCAACAAAAGTTGGACTAGTTAGTTGCTATTAATCGATTTTGGGGCTAATTATTATTTAAAGCTTCTACAAGTTGGGTTTTCTTGTTTCTACTTAATGGAATTTCATAAGCGCCAACTTCTACATTCTTACTATTAAATCTATCTACCTTATCTAGGTTTACGATATATGATTTATGAATTCTTAAAAACTTACCTTCTGGTAATTCATGTTCAAAAGCTTTCATAGTAGAAAGTACAACCAGACTAGTTTCTTCAGTTACTAATTTTACGTAGTCACCAAGAGCTTCAATCCATTTAATGTCTTTAATATATACTTTACGTTTTTTAAGGTTACTTTTCACAAAAATGTGTTCACCTTCTGCTTCGTTAAAGTCTAATTTTAATTTATGTTGCTCTAGGGCTTTATCTACAGCAGTACTAAATCTTTCTTTTGTGATTGGTTTTTGCAAATAATCTGTTGCATCATAATTAAATGCTTTAAAAGCATACTCTGTTTTACCAGTCACAAAAATAATCTGTGGTTTATTATTTAATACATCCAATAATTCAAATCCATTTAATACAGGCATTTCTATATCTAAGAAAATTAAATCTACTTTGTGTGTATTTAATCCATTTTTAGTTTCAAGAGCACTGCTATATTCTGCTATTAAATTAAGAGAAGAGTGATTTTCTATTAACTTTACAATAGACAGACGTTGTATTGCTGAATCATCAACTACTACACAGTTTAAAGTCATAACATTTATATTTATTCGGTTAAGATATCGACAATAGTACGAATAATTCGGATAAAAACCAAAAAACACCGACTAAATGATTGTTTTAACAAAATATTAACAAATTAAAATGTTTTAAAATTCCTTATAATTTGTTTAAAAATTTGTTGTTCTATTTAAATAAAAGGCTTACTTTTGCACCCAATTTTAACAAATAAATTAGATTTTTATGAATCATTATGAAACTGTTTTCATCTTAAATCCCGTTTTATCTGATACACAGATAAAGGAGACAGTAAAGAAATACGAAGATTTTCTTGTTTCTAAAGGAGCAAAGATGGTATCCAAAGAAGATTGGGGCTTAAAGAAATTAGCTTACCCAATTCAAAACAAAAAAAGTGGATTTTACCACTTATTCGAGTACACTGTAGATGGTGACGTTATTAACCCTTTAGAAGTAGAGTTTAGACGTGATGAGCGTTTTATGCGTTACTTAACTGTATCTTTAGACAAGCACGCGATTTCGTGGGCAGAAAGAAGAAGAGTTAAACTAAAACAAAAAGCATAATTATGGCAAGTACTATAGAACAACAATCTAAAGGAAAAAAAGACGGAGAAATTAGATATTTAACTCCTCTTAATATAGAAACGAACAAGAATAAAAAGTACTGTCGTTTTCAAAAATCTGGAATCAAATATGTTGATTACAAAAATCCAGACTGGTTATTAGGTTTTGTAAACGAGCAAGGTAAAATTTTACCAAGACGTTTAACAGGAACTTCATTAAAATACCAAAGAAAAGTGTCTGTTGCAGTAAAAAGAGCACGTCACTTAGCATTAATGCCTTATGTGGCAGATTTATTAAAATAAAATACTCATAACAATGGAACTTATATTAAAACAAGACGTTGAGAATTTAGGATTTAAAGACGATATTGTAACAGTAAAGAACGGTTATGGTAGAAACTTTTTAATTCCTACAGGTCACGCTGTTATCGCTACTTCTTCTGCAAAGAAAGTTTTAGCTGAAAACATTAAGCAAAGAGCTTATAAAGAAAAGAAAATAATTGACGATGCTAACAAAGTTGCAGATGCACTTAAAGCATTAGAAATTAAAATAGCTGCTAAAGTTGGTACTGGAGACAAATTATTTGGATCTATTAACAACATTAATGTAGCAGAAGCATTAGCTAAAGAAGGACAATCTATTGATAAAAAATTCATTACTGTTACTACAGTAAAACGTTTAGGTAAGTACGATGCTACTATACGTTTACACAGAGAGGTAAGTATTGATTTATCTTTTGAAGTAATTGCTCAAGCTTAAAAAATTATAAATCTTGTTAACAAAACGTTAATAAATTATAACTAGTTATAAAACCACTCTATCTAGAGTGGTTTTTTTTTGTGGTATTTTTAGTTGATATTATATAAGCATATTAATTAATCAAAACCAATATCACAATGAAAAAACTAAGTTTAACAATTACTTTATTGTTAGTTACAGTATGGAGTTTTGCTCAAGTTACTACATCTAACATTAAAGGTCTCATTTTAGAAGACACAGGCCAAACATTATTTGGTGCAAATGTTATTGCTGTACATCAGCCAACTGGAACAAAGTACGGAGCGATAACAAATTTAGATGGACGTTACAATTTGCTAAACCTTCGAGTAGGTGGACCATATCAAGTAACCATAACCTATATAGGTTTTAAAGATCAAATATTTAATGATGTTTACTTAACCTTAGGAAAAACAACAAATATTGATGCCGTAATGGCTACAGATACCGAATCATTAGATGAGGTTATTATTACTACATCCACGTCAGGAACTTTTAGTAGCGATAGAACGGGCGCAGAAACTAGTGTTGGAAGACGTGAATTAACATCGCTGCCAACAATTTCAAGATCTGCAGCCGATTTTACAAGATTAGAGCCTTCGGCTTCTGGTAATTCTTTTGGTGGTAGAAATGACCAATTCAATAATTTCACTTTAGATGGTGCCGTTTTTAATAATCCATTCGGATTAGATGCTGCAACGCCTGGCGGACAAACAGATTCGCAACCAATATCTTTAGATGCTATCGATCAAATTCAGGTGTCATTAGCACCTTATGACGTTACTTTGTCCGGATTTACCGGTGCTGCAGTGAATGCTGTAACTAAAAGTGGAACGAATGAATTTCATGGAACGGTTTACGGTTTTACTAGAAACGAAGACATGACCGGTGGGAAAATTAAAGGAGAAGATGTTATTCAAGCAGATTTAGAACAACAACAATATGGTATAAGTATTGGTGGACCAATTGTTAAAAACAAATTATTCTTCTTCGCTAATTTTGAAAAAGATGAACGTTCCGATTTAGGTACTGCTGGTTATGCGCCTAATACAGGAAGTGGCGCTATTAATGAAACTCGTGTTTTAGAGTCGGATTTATTAATCGTTCAAAATGCCTTATTAGACATCGGATATAATCCAGGTAAATATCAAGGTTTCAATTACAATTCGAACTCTACAAAAGGAATTGTAAAATTCGATTGGAATATTAATGATAATAACCGTTTAGCAGTTATTTATAATTTCTTAAACGCATCTAAAGAAAAACCTGCACATCCATCTGCATTAGGCTTTAGAGGTCCGAGTACAAATACATTACAATTTGAAAATGCAGGTTATGAAATTAATAATAAAATAAAATCGGTACAGGTAGAATTAAATTCTACGTTGCCAAATGATATGACTAATAAATTACAATTTGGTTATACGCATTTTGATGATTTTAGAGATCCGCTTTCCACTCCAGCACCAACGGTAACGATTACTAAAGATGGTTCTAACTACATTATTGCTGGACATGAACCTTTTTCTATTCACAATAAACTAGACCAAAAAGTATTACAGTTTTCTAATAATTTAAATATTGTAAGAGGAGATCATACGTATACGGTTGGTTTTTCTTTTGAAAAATTTGAGTTTGATAATTCCTTTAACTTAGGTGCTTATGGTGCACAAGGGGTTTTCTTTCCAACGACAACCATGGATGACTTTCAAAACTTTGCAGATTCCGGACAATTACAAGCATTATTTAACCAAGCAAACAATGCATATAACAGCTTAGAGTCTAATGGTGATGGTGTTGCTGGAGGATGGACTTTAGCAGAAACAAATGTTGGTCAAGCAGCATTTTATGTGCAAGACGAATGGAATGTAACCGACAACTTTAAATTAACCTATGGGGTACGATTTGATAAACCATTATTTTTCGACACCGCAACCAAAGCACAAGAAGTAATTGATAGAGCGTGTTGTTATGCGCCAGACATTCCGTATTTAAATCCGAATACTGGAGAAACCGTATTTTTAGATAACACTAAAATGCCAACCAATAAAGTATTAATCTCGCCTAGAGTAGGATTTAATTATGATGTTAAAGGCGATAATAGCTTTCAAGTACGTGGTGGAACAGGAGTGTTTACAGGTAGATTACCATTTGTTTGGCTAGGGAACCAAATTGCAAATCCAGAAGTATTCTATTACCAAGTAGTAGATCCAGAATTTAAATTCCCACAAGTATGGAGAACAAATATTGGAACCGATTACAGATTCGAAAATGGTATTGTAGCAACAGGAGATATTTCGTATACTAAAGATATTCATGGTGCACATGTACAAAACTGGGGACTTCGTGATCCTTCCGGAAACTTAAATGCACCAGGAGATACCAGGCCAATCTATACTTCTGGAGATCTTATTAATAATGCGTACGTGTTTACAAATTCAGACAAAGGGCGTATCTGGAATTTCACAGCCAAAGGACAAAAAACATTCGATAATGGTTTATATACTAGTTTAGCGTATAACTATTTAAATGCGAAAGATGTAAACTCTATTGAAGCGGAAATTACTGGTGATGCTTTCGCTTTTAATCCAGTTGTTGGTAATGCAAATGATGACGTATTATCCTATTCTAAATATGGAGATACCCATCGTTTTATTGGTGTTGCTAGTAAAAAGTTTAGCTACGGAAAAGATAAATGGTCCACTACAATCTCTACATTCTTTGAGTATGCGCAAGGCGGACGTTTTAACTACACTTATGGTGGGGATTTAAACGGAGACGGATCGAATCTTAATGATTTACTATACGTACCAACAAGTTCCGAATTACAACAAATGCAATTCTCGGGTGCCGGACAAGCAGAAGCTTATGAAGCTTTCATTCAGCAAGATGATTATTTAAGTGATCGTCGTGGAGATTATGTAGAACGTTATGGCGCTTTAGCTCCATGGAGAGGACGTTGGGATCTTAAATTATTACAAGATTATAAATTTAAAGTAGCTGGAGAGAAAACCAATACCATACAATTAAGTGTCGATGTATTAAACGTAGGAAACTTAATTAGTAGTGATTGGGGACTGGTTCAACAACCAACATCTGTGCAACCAATAGGTGTAGATGTTGACGCTTCAGGTGTACCAACTTATACTTTTACTGGCGTGCAAGAAACTTTTTCTTATGACAGTAGTTTATTATCTAGATGGCAAGCACAATTCGGAGTTAGATACATTTTCTAGTCCGTACGTCACATATATTTTTTAAATTTGCGCTCCTTTTAAGGGGCGCATTTTTTTTAACGCAATTATTTAAAAATATTTCTAATGACATTTATTTATAAACGCTTTCGCGGAAATCAATCTATAAAGCATTTATGTTTCGCATTCCTTTTTATAGCTCTTGTGTCTTGCAAGAACCAAAATACTAATGTTTCTAGTTCAACGGAAGCAGAAAAGGAAACAATTAATAAGTCCGCTTTAATTGAAGCTTTTAAATACCAACCCAATGCAGATCCAATAATAAGTGTGCACCGTGGCGGAAAAAGTATTGCCTTCTATCCGGAAAATGCCATAGAAACCATAGCACATGTGTATCAAAGTATTCCCACTGCTATTTTTGAAATAGATGTCGCAAAAACCAAAGACAACCAATTGGTATTATTACATGATAATACGCTAGATAGAACTTCTACAGGAACCGGAAAGTTAACCGACTATAGATATTCCGAATTAGAAGCTTTTTATTTAGAAGACGATTTTGGAAATGTAACCACTTTTAAAATTCCATTATTTAAAGACGTTTTACAATGGGCAAAAAAGAATAATGTAGTATTAACGGTAGATATCAAACGTAGTGTTTCCGTAGAAACGGTTATAGACGCTATTAGAGATGAAAAGGCAGAAGATGTTTGTCTTATTATCACTTATGATATAGAACAAGCAGAAAAGGCTTACAAAGCTGCTCCGGAGTTGTTGCTATCTGTTTCCGCTAGAAATGAAAAAGAATTAGATTGGTTATTGCATTCTAGTATTCCAACCGAAAACATGTTAGCATTTACAGGAACGCGCTTATCTTCAGAAGCATTTTATAAAAAAGTACAATCCTATGGCATAAAAACCATTTTGGGTACTTTAGGAAACTTAGATAAACAAGCAGCATCCAAAAAAGAGGCACCTTACAAAGTATGGCAAGAAATGGGCGTAGATGTTTTTGCAACCGATAGACCTTTTGCTGCAGCCAAAGCATTAGGAGTAAATAAACAATAATATAGTTACCCTGCTAGGTTTTTATAACCTTGTAGGTATTATAAATAATAATAAATAAAAATTCCCTTTTCTTCCTATCGGCAGAAAGGTTTAAGGGAATGATAATTAGAATTCCGTTCTCACGGAAGCAAAAAAAACTTTTTTTTGATGAAGTATTCTAGACTTACGAAAGAGCAATTTGAAGAATTGCACCCAGAATTTATTAATTTTTTAGCAACACAAACTATTACTGCTGCAGAATGGGATGAAATTAAAACCAGCAAGCCAGAAGTTGCAGAACAAGAATTAGATGTGTTTAGTGATTTGGTTTGGGAAGGTGTTTTAAACAACGCACAATTTATTGAACATATTTCGCCACAACAAATGCATTTGTTTTCTTTAGGTGACGATAAGATGCATGTTATTGCAGTACAAATTAAAAACGGCATTGACATCACCACTAAAGATGGTTTTGACTGGTTACGTGAAAACTTAATGGATGAAAATGTAGAGTTTTTACAAGCTAAAAAAGAATATTCCGAAGATAAGAATAAAGACAAGTTTACCCTTATTCAACAAGGAGGCGTAATCACAAAAGGAGATTTGTATACCTATTTAAATAAGTTGATTAATTAGGGGTAATAGCATGTTATCAATTAAGTAGTCACTTGATTTTGTAACATTTTATTTAATTCATAAGCAAAATACGCTATCCAGCCAAAAATGAATCCGCTGGCTAATCTTTGGGTTAATCCTTTAAAATTAACGGGATCTAATCCTACTAGCATAGACCAGAAATATATAAAAATTACAAAGCCAGAAAGCATGGTTATCTTAAAAAATAATTTGCTTATGTTTTCATTTTTTAATTCGTAGCAAGCAATAAAAGGCAATATCATAAGCGTAAATCCAATACCGTACAATCCATGCATTATGGTTCCCATTGGAAATAAGCCATTAGAAATCATGGAAATTCCAAAAATTGCCAATAAGATACTTGTGGTATAGAATCTCTTAAAGTTAATTACAATGCCATTCGCTAATAAAATACAAGATAATCCAGTTAAAATTGCGCCACTATTAATTATGGCTTTGGCTGTAGTGAAATCGGTAATTGTAATTTCGCTTGCGTGTTGTGTAATTAAATTATAATCTTCAATTAAAAAACCTGCAATAAATACAGGAACGAAAAACAGAATAGGAATTAGTGTAGCTTGCTTTATTAAATATCTCATTTGTTTTTATTGTCTATTTAGTTTGCAAAGAATTAGTAGCACGGTAAATCGGCTAACTAATAGTGTTACACCTTGTTTTATATAGCTTACTCATAACGTAAAGACTCAATAGGATCTAGTTTTGCAGCTTTAAGTGCTGGCATTAAACCAGAAATTACGGCAACTAAAAACGAAATAGCAAAAGCGCTAAACATAGCAAACCAAGGCGTTGTAAAATTAAAATCGGCAAGGGTTGCAACTAGTAGTCCAATTAAAACACCAAAGATAATTCCTAAGATACCTCCTAATTGTCCGATAATTAAGGCTTCCATAAAAAACTGAAAAGCTATCGTTTTCTTTTTGGCTCCTAATGCTTTTCGAACTCCGATTTCTCGTGTTCTTTCGGTTACCGAAACAAAAAGAATATTCATAAGTGCAATAGAAGATCCTAGAATGGTAATGATACTAATAATCCAAGCCGCATATTCTAAATAGATCGTTATAGATCCAATTCTGTTAATTAAGTCGTCACTACGTTCTAATCCGAAATTATTCTCTTCCACAGGATTTAATCCTCTAATATTTCTAAAGGTAAGTATGGCTTGATCTTGAGCACCTTCCAGCATTTCTTTATTTTCTACCATAATACTAATATCATAATTAATATTAGGTAAGGTGAAAATAGAACGTGCATTTTGTATTGGTATAATCACACGCAAATCTTGGTTGTTACCAAAAGTTGCACCTTTAGCTTCTAGGGTTCCAATGACAATAAATTTAACACCTCTAACGCTAATGGTTTTACCAATAGGGTTTACGTTTTCAAACAAGGCTTTATTTAAATCGCTTCCAATAATACAAAGGTTACTATTGTTTTGCACATCAAAGAAATTGAGTTCTCTTCCTGCATCTAATTTTAAACCGGAGTTTTGTATAAAGTTTTCATTAGCACCAATAATGGTAACTTCTGGATCTGTTTTTTTGTTTTCAAATTTTACCTCAGCACCACGCGTTCCTGTAAAAGAAACCGACGTTTTTGTACCAGGGAATTCATAATTATCTTCAAAAGCTTTTACGTTTCTATAGCTAATTATTGGGTTTACTTTTTGTATTTCACCACGACCTCTTCGTTGTGTGGTAAACTCATAACGTTGTATATTGAAGGTGTTCGATCCCATCGATGAAAAATCGCTAGAAATGGTATTCTCAAGAGCCGAAACAGCACTTAAAATACCAACCAAAGCAGTAATACCAATGGCAATAATTAAAACCGTTAAAATGGTACGAAGTAATTGACTTTTAATAGAGTCGAAAGCAATATGTATATTTTCTCTAACTAATCCAAACATGGGTTGTGGTGGTTGTTTTTTAATAAGACTACTAAAACAGGATAAAGTTACTACAAATACCAAATAAACTTCAAAATAATTATGCTTTATATTAAAATTGGTTTGGTATAATTATGATGCTCTTTAAAAATTATGATATTTTTGTCAAGAAATATTGAATTAACCAAGTGTTGTTTTTTTTTTTCTTAAGAAAAAGAAATAGATACTTTAAATGAGATTCCCACTTTCGTGGGAAGTAAACATGGCACAAAAACCAAGCATTCCTAAAGGCACCAGAGATTTTAATCCAGAGCAAGTAGCAAAACGTAATTATATTTTTAATGTAATTAAAACGAATTTTGAACGATTCGGATTTCAACCTATTGAAACACCAAGTTTTGAAAATAGTGATACTTTAATGGGGAAGTATGGCGAAGAAGGCGATAGACTGATTTTTAAGATTTTGAATTCTGGGGATTATTTATCTAAGGTAGATGATGCGCTTTATACTAGTAAAGATTCCACTAAAATAACGACTAAAATTTCTGAAAAAGCCCTTCGTTACGATCTTACCGTACCTTTTGCAAGATACGTGGTACAACACCAAAACGAAATAGAGTTTCCTTTTAAGCGTTACCAAATACAACCAGTTTGGCGTGCAGACAGACCACAAAAAGGAAGGTTTAGAGAGTTTTTTCAATGTGATGCAGATGTGGTTGGTTCTACCTCTTTATTTCAAGAAATAGAATTTATACAATTATACGATGCTGTTTTTTCTGCTTTAAAACTAGAAGGTGTTACAATCAAAATAAATAACCGAAAAATACTTTCTGGTATTGCAGAAGTTATTGGTGCTAGTGATAAACTTATCGATTTTACAGTTGCTTTAGATAAGCTAGATAAAATAGGAGAGGAGAAGGTAAAAGAAGAAATGTTAGGTAAAGGTATTGCGCAAAGCGGAATCGATAAATTACAACCTTTGTTTGGTTTGACTGGAGATTTTGAAAGTCAGATAGAAAGTTTAAAAGGAATTTTAAATACTTCCGAAGAAGGAATAAAAGGTATTGAAGAATTAGAGTTTATAAATAAAGGAATTACTGCTTTAGGTTTAACAACTGCCAAATTACAATTAGATGTTACTTTGGCTCGTGGATTAAATTATTATACCGGAGCAATTTTTGAAGTAGCTGCACCAGAAAACGTGAAAATGGGTTCTATTGGTGGTGGAGGTCGTTATGATGATCTTACAGGGATTTTCGGACTTAAAGACGTGAGTGGTGTTGGTATTAGCTTCGGATTAGATAGAATTTATCTGGTTTTAGAAGAACTTGGATTATTTCCGGATACGGTGAGTAAATCGGTGGATATACTATTTATCAATTTTGGAGATGACGAAGCTTTATTCTGCTTAAAAGCAATAAAAGAATTAAGAAATCAAGGTCTTAATGCCGAATTATATCCGGATAAAATCACCAACGGAAAGCACATGAAAAAGCAAATGAATCATGCTAATAAGCGTAGTATTCCTTTTGTGTGTTTGGTGGGTACCGAAGAAATGAATGCAAATAGCTATACCTTAAAAAATATGGTTTCTGGAGATCAGGTAAAGGTTTCGTTAGAAGATTTAATAGCGTATATAAAGACAGCTTCCTAATTCTAAAATTAGAAAAGTAATAAAATCAAAAAACCCGAAACATTGCTGTTTCGGGTTTTTTTATGGATTAATAAATACTTACATTATCTTATAGCTACTTTTTTGGTAATGCTTCCTAAATCTGTAGTAACCATTAAAATATAATTTCCAGTACTTAAGTGGTTTGTTTGAATTACGGTTTGATCAACTGCGTTTACATTATTAAACTCGTTTATTTGTTGACCAGAAATAGTATATGTTTTTACCGATTTAATATTTTGGTTCCCTATGTTTTTAATAGAGATACTTTGTATGTTGTTATAGTAATTCAATTCCATTTTCGAATTATCTGTAACCTCATCAATACCTAATTCATGTTCGTCTGTGTTATCAAAACTACTAGAATTTGCTGATATTAGATTGCTATTTGAAAACGTCATCACAAAACGGTCTAAGTATTCACCAGCTGGTAAATTTATAGAAAAGCTTAAAGTTTGCTTAATATTGTAATATATATTTGTTTCTGTATCTAAAACACCAATTTGTAAATCTTCAGGAACATTTGAAAGTCCTTCAATAGATATAGTGTTGTTACCACTTGTGCTTGTGTGTATTCCTAAAGGAAGCGTAGTATTCTCATCAATTGTATTTGTACCTTGAATTAAAAATTTTCTATCTTCAATCATCCAATACATATCATCTGCTAGATCTTGATAGTTTCCTGAATCGTAACCTAAATCAATTCCAGATGTGGTATTACTATCTACAGTTACTAATATTTGTCTGTGCATATTCTCTGAAGTGAATCCTAAACGAATTTTCATTCTATCGTCTCCGTCAGAATTATTTTGAGATATTGCATTAAAAGATAAGCAAAGAAGTAAAAAAGCTAGTAGTGATGTTTTAGTCGAATACGTTTCCATAAGTAGGGTTTTTATAGACTCATGGAGGGACTTGAGTGTTAATCTTGGGACAAATTTATGGTGGAATAAAGTGTCTGTAAAAAAAATACTGTAACTAACTTAAAAATTCGATATACTGAAAAAAGGTGCATTTATATCAGTTTAACGACATACTATATAGCGATAAGAAGCCTGAATTTTAATTTTTATTGCAATTAGTATTGACAAAATTGTTTAAAAAGGAAGGGATAATAAGACGCTCTTGAATATGGCTAATAAACTACTAAATTATCTTACAGATACTTTTTTAGTCATGCTTCCAGCATTAGAAGTAAGTAGTAAAATATAATTACCACTATCTAAGTTGTAGGTTTTAATTAATGCTTGGTCAACAGCTTTTATATTTTTAAACTGTTTTATTAATTGCCCCGTTATACTATAAACATAAACAGCTTTTATGTTTTGTTCTCCTATATTTTTAATGGAAATACTTTTTATTTTATTAATATAATTAAGTTCCATTTTGACTTCTTCAGCAATAACTTCGTTTTCAAAATCTGTTTCTATACTTTCTCCGATAACTGGTTCATTTTCTTCTTCGTCATTAGGGGTAGTATTCACAGCATCTTCATTTAAGAATTTTAATTCAAAACGGTTTAAGTATTCCCCAGCATTTAAGTGTATGGTTAAGGCGGTTGTGTTTTTAATATCGTAGTATATATTTGTTTGCTTATCTAAAATTCCTATTTCTAGATCTTCAGGAACATTTTTTAATTCTTCAATAGACATAATGATGTTACCGTTAGTGCTTGTGTGTAAACCAAGAGGTAGAGTAGTGGTAGCATCAATTACATTTGTACCTTGAATTAAAAATTGTCTATTTTCAATCATCCAATACATATCATCTGCATTCGTTTCAAAATTTTCAGCATCATAACCAAAATCAACTCCTGGTGTGCTATTACTATCTACAGTTACTAATATTTGTCGGTGTAAGTTATTGGGAGAGGTAAAGCCTAAACGGATTTTCATTCTATCGTCTTCATCCGAATTATTCTGACAGAATACAGCATTAGATAATAGAAGAAATAAAAATAGGAGTAGAGATACTTTATTCGAATAGGTCTTCATGCAAAAGGTTGTTTTAACTCGTGAAAGAACTTAAGTATTAGTCTTGTAACAAATCTATGACCTAATGAAGGGTTTAAAAAAAAATATGCTATAACTAACTTAAAAACTCGACATACCGATTAAAGGTGTCATTTTTAAGGATTAACCGTATGATTTTTACTGATAAGTACCTGAATTTTAATTACTAAATATATTAATATTGGTATAACTGCCTAGAAAGGGGAAGATAGAAGACTCTGCCGAATATAATAATATATCTAAAAGGCACTCTTTATTAAACATAAAAAAACCCAAAACATGACGTTTTGGGTTTTAACAAAGTTTAGTTAAAGTGAATAGTAGATTTGGGGCCTATATTTATTTAACTAAGACTTTTTTAGAGATTTTACCAATCTCTGTTTTAAGGGTAATGATATATGCACCAGAACTTAGGTTTTTGGTTTTAAGTGCGATGTAGCTTTCGTTAGTAGCTTCATCATAACTGTAAACTTCTTGTCCAAGCATATTAATAATTTTAGCTTGATCAATCTGAATATTTTTAGGGTTATTAATAATCATACTATCTATATCATTAGCAAAGTATGCTTCCAGATTATATATTTCTGATTCCTCTATGCTTAAAGCTTGATCTGTGAACGTAATTTCAAAACGATCTAAGTATGCACCAGCTGGTAAGTCTATTTCAAAATCACCATTTCTTAAATTGCTATACGTATCTAATGTTTTATCATGTACGTATATTTGTAAATCTTCTGGAAAGTTAATAAGTGCATCAATTTTAAAAGTATTGATTCCGCTTACGTTAGTTTTTATTCCTAATGGAAGAATAGTAGATTCGTTAACCGTATTCGTTCCTTGAATTACAAATTTTTCATCTTCTATCATCCAGAACATATCTGCAGATTGATCATCTTTATTAATGGCATCAAAACCAAAGTCAATTAGATTTGTTGCACGATCATCTCTTGTAACCAATAGTTGTCTCTTATAGGTGTTTGAAGTATTAAAGCTTATTCTCATTTTTAATCTGTCATCTACTTCATTATTGGTGGTTCTATTAGCAGTATCTTGACTTGTTCTAATAAACACAGAAGATGCACCTTCTTTTTGAAAAGCTCTTTGGTTGTTTTTAAAATCGATAGTTCCATTGCTTTCACCTATAACAAAGAAACCTTGTGCCACTGGAATATATCTTCCAGGTTCTTTTAAACCAGTTCCTCCAGACAGATCTGAACCACCAGTAGTATAATCGTATTGTAAAGCAGCCACACCACCAGCTAGATTATAAACGGCATATCCACCTTGATACTCTATGGTGTTATGTGTACCACCTCCAAAATGCTCCCAGTAGTATATAGAACCGGTAGTATTTGTATTTGCTAATATAAATGTGTCTGCGTCCATAGCAGAAGCATAAGGATTACCAATTAAATAATCATTTCCAGCATTTATATTAAGCGTGATATCCCCATTGTTTGGTTTCCCTTCTATGGTATAGTTTTGTTGTAAACTTACGTTTTCACCGGTATTTGCAACACCTTTCATTGTAAATCCTTCTCCAGGAAGTAGGCTTCCTGTATTTCTAATATGTTGCCATGAAGCATAATCTTGAGAAGTTCTATTGCTAAACTTCCAAATCCAGTAATGAGCAATACCAATAGGAGTACCATTAGAACCATTATAACCAGATACAAAATTCATATTAACGGGAGCAAGGGGATTAGAACCATCTTTAAATATGTTATCATTTAAGGTATAGCTGTTATTATTCGATGTGGTGTTACTAACTCCAACAGGAGAAGACCAATAGTTATACGTGAAATAATCCTCGGTACCTTGTTGGTCTTTTTCAAGAGTACCAGCACTAGTAACATTTAGATCACTATCTTCTGTTTGGATAAGTTGTGATTCTCCTTGTAAATCTATTTTTCCGTCTAGATTTAAGAAATGCGAAACGGTTAAACCGTTACCTGTACTAGAAGTATTATCTCCGTTAACAGTAAGTTTGTTTGCATCTACAAATAAACCTAATACTGATCTATTTTCATTATTAGCACTAGGTAAACTTGCATTATCCATAGTAACGTTATGATTTGTTACTACAATATTCCAATCTACCGTTTTGGTGTTATCTACTAAAGAAGCAGTTCCTGGAATAGTTTGCACATTACCATTTAACCAAGTAGCATTCGTATTCCAATCGCCATTTGCATTTGACATATATGGAAGTGGAGCCGTTTGGTGATCTACAGTTCTTAAATTTTTAAGAGCACCTTGATGTCCTTTTCCAGAATTATCTTTTGTGTTTGTATATGTATATGTAGACATTGGGTAGTATCCTTCTAAATCATTCCAAGGAATTACAGCAATATCATTTTTAGTAGGATGGATGCTATTATCTACAAAGTATTTCCCAGCAGAAAAACTAGCATTATCATCAATTTCTTGATTCATAATAAATCGTAATTGATTTTCTGTTAAAGCAGTATTCCAAACACGAACTTCATCAATATTACCATTAAAGAAATCTTCAGGAGTATTTTTTGCTGCAGCACCTATAAAGAACGAATGATTTGTATCTATAGGGGCACTTTTATTTGCTGAAGTATCTGCAACACCATCAATATACAACGTTGCTTTTGTGCCATCGTAAATAACGGCTAGTTGATGCCATTCGTTATTCGGAATTGCAACAGAAGATGTTAAGCTTTGTTTTATTCCAGAAGCATTATACCAGGACATTTCAAATCGTCCAATACTATTTATTTTGAAATCATAACCTTCCGTATATCCAAGAACAATAATTTTTTCATTTCGTTTAGAAAGTATTGATTTGTTATTCGATCCAGCTTTTTTATTTATCCAAGCAGATACTGTAAACCCAGTAGGATCTAAATCTAAATTATCTTCTATATCCACATAGTTTTGATCGGATGGATTGAAATATATAGAACGTTTAAAAGTACGTTCTGGAGCCCATCCAAAGGTGATATATTCTGTACCATCAAAATCATAATCGGCATATAATTTACCACCTACTTCTTTCATTACTCTATAATCTGCAGTAGGATCAAAAACACCGGTTTGAGATATAAACATTAAATAATTTCCGTCTGGTGGCGTAGCAGTTCGAACACTGTTTACAGGTATAGAAACTTCCACTCTAGGAATATCTCCATTAACTTCAACTACTTTCCAGATACGAGGAATAGCAGTAAAGCTAACTTCTGTTGTTAAAGAAGCATCTGCAATATTTGCACTCATGTCTACCGTTATATTCATTGCTGCTCCATTAATATCTGCATTATTATTTCCCCACATTAAAAATTGTCTATTTGCTAAAGCAGTAGTATTCGCAATGTTTTCATTATTTGTTTCATGGGTACTTGTAAGTGCCATAGTAAGGAAACCACTTGTTGGACCAATACCATCTGCTTCATCATTTTGACTTCTAGATTGTCTTTGATCTAATAGCGAAGCATCATCACGACCAATTCCTGCAATATCATAATTATGACCAGAATTAGTGCTTGTATTCCATATCACATTGCCTTGAGAATCTATGTAATTGGCATCGTTTAAGCGATGATCTGATAAGGTACTTGCATCGTCTTGTAAGGTTACTCCGTATTTTACAGCTAAATAACTTTGTATTTTTTGTTGACTAATCGCTGAATTTGGAGAGGTATAGGATATGATTTCGGTAATCATTCCATTCATTTGTGAGGATGTTCTTCCGGCAATACTACTTCTTCCTATTCCTAATAAATATTGTAAGTTATTGAATTCATTAAAATTTAAATCATCGCCACTACCAGCTTTTCCTGTAGTATTATCAATACGTTTTCCGTTTTTATAAATTTCGGTAGAAGTACCAGCTGCATTTGTTTTCACATTTACAATTAACGGATGATTGCTATACGTGTCAGAAGTCGTAGAATACGATCGTCCGTAAGAGGTTTCATTTGGTGAACCTGATTGTGGAAAGGAACTAATGGTATGGGATAGGATTTCATTGTCATATCTAGCAGAAGTACTTCCCATTCCTAAACCTGTAGCATCTTCGTGATATGCTTCGTCAGAGAAACGACCTCCAATAACAAACTCTCTTCCTGGAGATAAATCACCAGTATCTGTAGCTATCTCATCATCACTTCTAAAAACAGCATAGTAATCTTGAGCAAAATAACCACCTTTCCCTTGCATGTATTCTAAGTTGTTATGATTAAAATCGGCAACAGGGTTGTAATTCATATTACGACTCCCATTATCTCTAAAAGTAGGAGCTAAAGCAGTAGAAGCATAGGCATCCTCTTTATCTAGATTGGTGTCATAAGCTTGATCTTCCCAGTTTGTTAATTTGTTTCCATCGGTTGCTGTAATACCAACATTAGATTTTAACCATAACCTTAAGTTATTCGTAATATTGGCAGGAGCAATAGAAGCATCAGATAATGCAGTAATAGGATTTGCTTCAATTAAAACATTGTCAAATGCGACACCTTCTCTGGTACTACTACCGTTTGATTTAAATTGTACTTTAAATCTAACATTAGCTATGTTTGAAAAAGTAGCATTAGATAACTCTATAGATGCTCTTTCAAATTGACTATGAGGATTAAACGCCGGATTAGCTGTATGTCCATCATCATTCCAGCCATCAGAACCTAATGCGGTAACATTATCTTGGTACCATTTTGTACCATCACCACTAGAACCTAGCGTTGTAAAAGCACCATTATTAATAGAATATAAAATACGCATACCATCGGTATTGTTCTGGGTGTTGTATTTAAGATCTATACTAAATTTTAAATCTTTTAATCCGGATAAATTAATAATCGGACTTTGTATTTCTATATCGGTATTGTTGTTATAATTCGCATAGCTTGAATTTCTCCAGAAAGAACCTTCAGCCATTTCATCTGTAGTGGTAAAACTATCTGTCCAAACCCAAGAATCATTGGTTGTGGTTACATTTGTCCAAGCCCCATTATTAGCATCAAAATTCTCATAATAGGCAGTATATAATGGAGGAACACTGTTTGCTACTCCTTCTACCGTAAATGTGTATGTGTTTTCATTACTGTCGTTATTATTTACGGTTATTATAGAAGTAATTGTTCCAGCAGATGTTGGAGCAAATTGTACCGTAAATGTAGTAGATGATCCAGGTGCTACTGTAGTTGCTGGAGGTGTTAGAATGGAAAATATACCATTACTACTTGTTACGGATGTAATGTTTAAAGTAGCTGTTCCTGAATTTTCAATAGTAAATGTACGTACTATTGTGTTTTCGGTAAAAGTATCTCCAAATTCTGTAAAATCTGATGTTGAAGGTGTGCTATCTCCGTCATTTATATTGTTACCGTTACCTACAATATTGATTTCTGGTTCAGGAGCATTTCCGGTACCTTGTATTCTAAAGTTGTATGGGTTTTCGTTACTATCATCATTATCTATAGAAATGTCTGCGGTAACAGTTCCTCCAACAGTAGGAGCAAAGCGTACTACAAAAGTACTACTGCTACCAACAGCTATCGTATTTCCACTAGGTGGTGTAAGAATGGTAAACGCTGCATTACCCGTAATATCTATTAAAGGAGAACCACCTGTTAAGTTTAAAGGTAATGTTCCTGTGTTATGGATAGTAAATGTATGATCTAAAGTTAAACCTGTTCCTATAGAACCAAATTCTGTATCATCTGAAGCTACTGGTGTAGTATCTCCATCATTTATCGTGTTTCCGTTACCTGTAATATTGATTTCTGGTGCTGGAACATGTCCAGTACCTTGCACTCTAAAATTGTATGGGTTTTCATTACTATCATCATTATCTATAGAAATGTTAGCTGTAACTATACCACCAACAGTAGGAGCAAAGCGTACTACAAAAGTTCTACTGCTACCAGCAGCTATCGTATTTCCTCCAGGTTGTGTAAGTATGGTAAATGCTGCATTACCTGTTATGTCTACTAAAGCAGAACCACCTGTTAAGTTTAAAGGCAATGTTCCTGTATTATGTATAGTAAATGTATGATCTGAAGTAGAGCCTGTTTCTACAGTGCCAAATTCTGTGTCGTCTGCTATTACTGGCGTAGTATCTCCGTCGTTTATGGTATTACCTAGACCTGTAATATTGATTTCCGGTTGTGGAGTATTGGCTATTACATTAATGGTATAATCTTCTACTTCTCCATCAAATCCAGTATCGCAACTATTTGCTGATGATCCAAATTTAGTAGAAACACGCATTCTTATATTTCCTAAAGCAGCAGATAATGGGATAGTAATAGATAAAGGCGATAATGAAGTTGCTCCATTATTTGTATTCGATGCAGTTCCTAAATAATAAGATTCTCCAGCATCGTCAAAATCATAATCTTGATTCCAATCTATCCAAACATTAGTATATGTTGTATAATTTCCATCTGTATTTGCGTTTACTGTTAAATCATAAGAATTTCCTTGATTTACAGTTGTTGAAATAGAAGTAAAATCTGAATAGTCATTATATTCCCTTGGCGTAGCATTGTTAATGGTATTAAAATCAACTAAGCGAGTTCCCGTTCTAAAGGAGTTAGTTCCATTAGAAGCACAATAAGTAGGTGTAGGAGGAGTACTAGTTAATCCTGCTAAGTCAATAATTTGAATTTCATGCGCCATGGTGTTTCCACTTCGATGTGACCAATGTGCTGCTTGCGTTGTAGATTTTAGATAGTAATTTCTCCAACCTCTGGCATAAGCTGCACCACCACCGCTTGACCTTGAAGAGCCTACAATAAGAGCTTGGTTCGTGTTTGTTAAACCCGCTGAAGTGATATTTATAGTAGTTTCTCCAGCTGTGTTTGCAGTATTTTGATATCTAGTAACATTTAAATCGGCATTCGATAAAACATGTACAAATTGTCTATTGGTACCTGCCGAATCATGATTTGCGTCAAATTCCCAATCTACTCTTTGTCTGTTATTTCCTGGATCCATTATTGGCCAGTTATCGGAAATGGCATCATTGGAGCCGCTTGCTCCAGTATCTCCTATATGATGACTAAAAATAATAGCTTCATCCCAATCACTTACATTAGTTGCTGTTCCGGTTCCATTGGCGTTGTCTCTTAAAGTTATCGTCCCTGTGTCTGCAGATTTATTTCCAGAATCTCCATGTAAAACCGTCCAATTAACTCCTGTAAATTCTACTAGTGTAATATAAACCGTTACGTTATTATTATTAGAACCTTTAAGTACGTTTAATGTGTTGCTGTTTTGTAAATAAGCTATTGCGGTACCAGAGTCTGCATCTTCAGATGTTGCATTATTTAGGATCCCTGTAATAAACGGAATACATTTTTCAGCATTTGTAATACCAGATATAGCTTGTGTAGCACTATTAGTTCCACCATTAAGGTTAACAGTATATCGCCCTCTAACAATCATTTCGTTATCTCCACCAGCAGTACCAATATAATCCCAAATAGAAGTATTGAAACGCATATTTGAGGTTGAAGAACTGGATTCTCTATAATAGCTAAGGGTGTTCGTTCCTGTTAAAACTCTTGCTCCAGCTACATCATCACTAGAAAGATTACCGCCATTCCCATTTTGACCTGCATTAGTTTTTCTATTGTTATTGGCAAGCGCTACCGCATTGTTTAAAGAAGAAACTGCGGTGAATGAGGTGTTAGTATCTCCACTTCTTGATACATCATCTTGAAGATGTTGCACGTTGAAATCTTGCGAAAAAGAGTAACTTGAAAATATAAGTACAGTTAAAAGTAACAAGTACTTCTGTACAAGAATAGTAATATTTTTCATAAGTAGATTAATTTTAGTTTGGGACTAAATAATTAAGGTTACAAATATAGATAGAACATCTTTAAAACGCAAATTTATTCGATGAAATGCACTTTTGGGATGTCGGTTAATGGTTTTTATAAGCAATAAAAAAGCTGAAATTTTAGCATTTCAGCCTTTTTTATTTGCATTTCATCGGTATTTTTTACTTGATGATTTTTCGGATTACCGTATTGTTAGAGGTGTTATCCATAATTTTTAAGAAATAAGCACCACTAGATAAATTATCTAAACTAGATACGTTAATCGTGTTATTTATGGCATGCTTGTTTTCTAATTTAGTAATTAACCTACCGCTTATGTCATATAATTCTACACTAATTGAATTGTTACTTAGGCTATTAGGTAGTTTAATGTTAATATTGTTATTGAACGGATTCGGGTATACAGAGATTTCATTTATATCAAAATCTGAATTACTAAGTGTTCCATCAGTGATATTTACCGTATAATCTTCAACCTCTCCATATTGGAAAGATGCACAACTAGTTGCCAAACCGTTGTACTTTAGAGAGACTCTCATTCTTGTATTACCTAGTAAAGCAGATATAGGAATAGCAATGTTTCCAGATACTGTTGATGTATTATTTGCTGCAATTGAAACAACTTCTTCATCGGCATCGTCAAAATCGCCATCTTGATTAAAATCTATCCAAACTATAATGCCTTCATTATATTCTGTTCCTTTCCAAGATTTGGTTACCGAGATACTATGTGTCGCGGTTTTGTCTAAATCTGTTGATATTGCAGTAAAGTTTGAATAATGATCATCTCCTGTTGTGTTATTAATATCTCCAAGTGTTACATTGCCAATCCATTCATCATCGTCATTAGCGTTATTTCCTTCAGACGCACAATAATTAATGGCTGTGGTTGTAAAATCAATACTAGTATACGCAGATGTAGAAGTAGTACATTTAGTTCTTACTTCAACATCATATGGAGTAGAAGTAGTTAATCCAGTAATGTCATATGTATTAGATGTTACATCTAAAACGTCAATCCAAGTGGATGCAGTATTTTCTTTATATCTTAAGTCATAAGTTGCCGAAGGAATTAAATCCCAATTAACAGTTGCACTGTTTGCATCTACATTAGATACGCTTAAATTTGTTGGTACGGTCGTTTCACAAGGAATTTGAATACCAATTACTTTAAAGTCATCAAAGGTAAAACCTTCAAAATCCATATTATAATAGGTATCATTTCTATTATTGCTATCTGTTTTAAATTCAAATCTTAGATAGACTGTACTTTGATTGTTTAAAAAGGAATTATCTGTTGCATCGATTACAATTTCTTCCATGTTCCATCTTTCTTGCGTGTCTCCATCATAAAGCGGTTCATAGTCTGGTTGAAAATCATTATTTGCACTAGATTTATTAGAATAGTTATTGTTATCATCTGGAGCTCCTGGTTTTGTTAGCTTTCCACAAAGTGGTGTCCATGTAGTCCCGTTTGTAGAACCTTCTAATTGTACATAATCAAAACTACGTTCTAAATCCCATTTAGCATAGAACTGAATAACTGTTTTAGCATTTCCAGATACATCTAGAGAACCATTCATTTGAATACGTTTTGTATCATTACTTGCATAAGTACCGCCATTTGTTGAGGTAATAGCTGTGCTAGAATATGCATCGGATGTAGTATACCAAGTACCTGTAGTTTGTGACCAATTAGATAAAGCATTTCCATCAAATAAAACAGTAGGAGAATAGTGTTTTACAATGTTTGCTTCATATAAAACATTATCGGAAGCATAATCATTAGTAAGCGTTACTTTGAATTCAATTTTGTCATTTAATTGAATTGCAGGATCTAATGTATAGTTTATATTCACATTGTTTTGTTGTAATACAGGCATTCCTGTTTGCGTGCTTGGTGCACCAACCGTTAATATATTTGCAGAAATAGGTGTTACTGTTACTGTAAAATCACTAGCCGTTTGGCCTAAATTTTCAACAGCAAATTTTAAATCCCCATTTAAAGAAAGAATATCACTTTGATTAAAGTCATGTAATTTTGCATATTTACCACTATAGTAAGCGGCTATAAAGTTCATTCGCATAGCACGTTTTGCTATGTGCACAAAGTTGGATGGTTGTGGCCAAAAGCCTCCATATGAACCACCTGTACCTTCAGAAGATAATCCGTTTTCTGGAGTCCAAGACATGGTGTTTTTTCCAGAACCTGTTCCTGTAGCTGTACCATTTGCACTTGTTCCGGCAGGACCACCAAGCATCCAGTCATTCATGTTACCACTATTAAGAGAAGTCACATTGGTACTTGGTCCATGCATATATCTATTATAATAAGACATGTCATGGTTATACTTAGCGTATTCGTCTGGTCTTGGGTTTGTTTGGTTCACACCAGCATAGGCGTGAAGCATTGCATTTTTATACGAATGATGGTTTAAAGCTAGTTTAAAATCATGATCTAAAAAGAAATCACGCATAATTTGTGTTTCGTTTTCAGAAAATGGACCAGTTCCCATATAGGTATCATTACACGCTGACGCGGAAGAACCGCCATTACCCCAATAATAAGCAGAGTTTCTATTTAAATCAATACCATCTAAATAGGTACTACAAGAATTAGATCCCGTTGTATTTCTATTTTTACGTTGACCACCACCACCATTTGGAGCATTTGTTTGGTTGTATACAAAGCCATCTGGATTTAATACTGGTATAAAATATAACTCTTGGTTGTTTAATAAATTCTGAATTGCAGGATCTGTATTGTAGTTTTCTAAAAGATACCACATAAAATATAACTGATTCATTACTGTCGCTGCCTCTCTAGAGTGAATAAGCGATTGGTATAAAGTCTCCGGTCTGTTAGGATTATCCACATTTGGGTCATTAGATATTCTAACATAATAAACGGTTCTTCCTTCAAAAGTAGTTTGTTTATTAGCGGCTATGTTGGATTCACCAGAAACTAAAGATGCATCCGATTTTACCGAAATAAGCCCAGGATATTGAGTTCGCATAGCATCTAATTCATCCAAAACCATTTGATACGTTAAACAACCACCAAAGTGATTGGTTTCAGCTGGATAATTAGCAGCATCATTTAAATTCCAATTAGCAGGAACAGCCCAGTCAATTTCTTCACATTCGTTGTATTGTCCTACATTATTTAAAACTTCATCGACACTGTAAGAGCGATAAGAAGCTGCAGTAGCTTTCATTTGTTGTAATTCTTGACTAGCTCTTGGTAAATCTTCTATAGCTCTTTGGCTGTAAAAAGCAACCATATCTTCTATCAATACCGTATATGGAATACCTCTATCTGTTAATTTATCTAATTGATATTGCGTTAACTCAATATCTATAGTGTTGTTTCTTATAATAACACCACAAGTAAGATCAATACCTTCATTATCTAATTGTTGTATTGCATTTGGTGTAGCAGTAATACTAACTTTTTTATAAGTTTCTTGAGAGTAGGTTAGCTGTGTAACCAATAGTAGCAATAAAGCTACAAACGTAATTTTTTTCATCAGAATTTGGGTTTGAAAAATTGATTGTTTAATTAATATGGCGCTAATATATATAATTTTTTAATAAAACATCCTTGAAATGCAAAAAAATCCGACAAAATGTAATATTTAACATTTATTACATTTTTTTAAATAGAAAAGCCAGTATGTTTATACTGGCTTTTGTTTGAAATAAATATGAAAATAAAATACTGATTTACAATATTTTATATGTTTTTTTTTAATTGGTTTGTGTCTTTTGTCGTAGTGTTGTAATAAGCTGTTTAGCGAAAATTCACATAATCTGAAAATGCATGGTAGAAATAAACTTTAGTATATGCATATTTTCTAAACCTATTTTTAACGAATATTGCAACGGATAAGATCAGCAATTTACTTCTTCACTATTTGTTTGGTTAACACTTTACTTTTATTGTCATCTAAAAACTGAACGATATATAATCCAGTATGTAAACTAGAAACATCTATTTTTCCTATGGTTTTATTAAAAATGTGCTTTCCAATGATTTGCCCGATAGTATTATAAATTAGTACTTCTGATATTTTTTTAGAAGCTTTAAAGTATATATAATCTTCTGTTGGATTTGGGTACACAAATAATAGGTATTCCCTTTCTATTGTTTCTGTACTTAATGTATTGTCTGTAATTTCAACGTTTCTTGTTGTACTATAATATCCATTTGGGTAGGTGGTAGATGTTGGACCAAAAGAATAGGTAATGGTATATGCGCCAACTAATGAATTGGATGCATCTATTTCTCCTGTATTTGTATCTATAGTTAATCCTATTGTGCTAGTAAATATTCCATTAGAAACTCCATCTATTGTTGGTGACGGGTCTGTATCTGTTATATCATATGTGGCAGCTCCATAATTAAAAATGGTAAAATCGTTATAATGAATGTCTATATAGTTTAATACTACATTTGCATAATCAATGGCAAATGGTTCAAGGGTGCTTCCAACATCTCTAACACGTCTATTTACTTCGGTCATAATACCATCAATATTTCCAGATGATGTGATATTACTACCGGTTCCTCCAGGATTACTACCATCATCTACTGTGATATTTGCAGAGCCATGTCTTTCGTTATTGTAATAGAAACCACTAAAATAATTACTATTATTAGGAGCTGTGTCGTTACATTCTCCAGCTCCGCCGTTAAAATTACTAGGAGTAGCTCTATACCCATTGGTTCCATTTCTGCTGCAATTTGGGTAGTTCTGACTTGCATAATAAGTACCTGGTGCATTGTGAAATAAAGCACCTAAGCTATTAGGACCTCTAACTAACTCTTCAAGATCTAATCCGCCTAGGTTATTACTAACCAAATTATTAATAGAAGATCCAGATACAATATTGTTGTAATTTGAATTTGCAGACGTTAAGTTGTTATTCAGTAAATCATTTCTTGAAACGCGATAACCAATTTCAATTCTTGGTGTAGTATGACTCTGACCATGTAAATCTATATAAAGTCCTTTTTCGTAATTAGCTTCAACTACTGTACTTGCATCATCAATAAATTTGTGCCATGCATTCCAATAGTATAAAGCTTCTGTAGTATCTGTTTCATCCGTATTATTAGTATTTGTACCATAGCAGGTCGATTCATCAACTTCTCTATTTGGGTCTAATTTAATTCTATTCAAGTTATTTATTATAACATGTGCATAACCTCCTGTTTGAGCAAAAATCTCATCTTGTATCGCTCTAATTAAAATTCCGGTATTGTCATCTGGTTCATCTGTACCACAAGTTCTGTTTGGTAAGGATCCAGAAGTAATGGTTCCGCCATGAGGAGCCGAAATTATTATTGGTAAGTTACCATGAATGTATTCTATATAATTGTTTCCGCTACCATCAAATTCTGAAACTCCAGGAGCAAGAGGAATAGGATCTTCAACAGCAAAATTTAATGTTTCTGTTATTTCTACATTAGTGCCACTAGTACTAAAACTACCATCAAAGTTTAAAACGGATACACCATCTACAGTAATAGACATGCTTCCATTACCATTCCAACCATCTCCATAAGTGTCATATACTATTACATAATAACCAGTTCCTTCTGGGGAATTTGCATTATTAGTTAGGTCAGAATATGTTTCTGAAGTATTATATGGATTTGCAGCAGCTCCGGATCCATCATAGCCATTATCAATAATTGGAGTTATAAGCGTGTCATCTCCAGTAGCTAATGTGCCATTTGCGTTATATAATTCTACTTTGTTTTCTGTAGACCATTGTGGCCAATCTACTGTTATAATAACATTAGATGTCTGTGCTTTTATAGATGTTAAGGTGTACAAGAATATGCTGAAAAACAGTAATTTTCTTTTCATGATTTGGAGTTTTAAAATTTGGAGTAAAATTATTATAATTTATCTCGCTCACTAATATAGGACATTTTTTATTGAAATATCTATAAAGTGCAATTAAAGCCGATAAAGTGTAAAAACAGGGATGTTTAGGTATAAAAAAAGCTCTTAAGTTAATAAGAGCTTTTTTAGTAGCGAGAACGAGATTTGAACTCGTGACCTCTGGGTTATGAATCCAACGCTCTAACCAACTGAGCTACCTCGCCATAATTTGAGTTTGCAAATATATAAACAATTTCGAAGCACGCAAACAAACAAAATAAAATTTTTTAAAAATTTATTTTAGAACTTTATAATTAAATGTATATATTGAACAAAATATTATTATTTCTATGGACGACAAAGTTAAATACGAATTAGAATTCCCTATACATGCTTCACCGCAATTACTATATCAATATATTTCTACGCCTTCAGGTTTATCAGAATGGTATGCTGAAAATGTAAATTCTCGTGGAGAGTTTTTTAAATTTATTTGGGATGGTTCAGAAGAAGAAGCTAAATTATTAAGTAAAAAGAGTGGAGAACGCATTAAATTTAAATGGTTAGATGATGAAGATAGCTCTACTTATTTTGAAATTAGAATTCAAGTAGACGAAATAACTAAAGATGTCTCTATCATGATTACAGATTTTGCTGATGAAGATGAGGTGGAAGAATCTAAAATGCTTTGGGAAAATCAAATTTCAGATTTAAAGCAAGTATTAGGTTCTGCTTAAAAAAGAATACGATTATTAAACTTATATTTGTCCCGAATTAATTTTCGGGATTTTTTTTATGATAAATTTTAATGGAAATATTACTAGCGAAACAAATATAATTTCGTTTAACAATAGAGGCTTTAATTATGGTGATGCTATATTTGAAACCATAAAATGCTCGCATGGAAAACTATTGTTTTTTGAAGATCACTACTTTAGACTAATGGCTTCTATGCGTATCATGCGTATGGAAATACCCATGAATTTTACTATGGAGTTTTTAGAAGAACAAATTTTAGATACCTTAAAGGCGAATGATTTATCTAATGTTTCAGCCAGAGTTAAGTTTATAGTAAATAGAGTAGCAGGTGGTTTATATTTACCAAAGCATAATGAAGTAGATTATGTAATTAGTGCTGCAAAATTAGATGCCGATTTTTATTTGATACATTCTGAAAAATATGAAGTAGACTTATTTAAAGATTACTATGTATCACCAAGTTTATTATCTACACTAAAAACAAATAATAAAGCATTGCACGTTGTAGGAAGTATTTATGCTAACGAAAATAAATTAGACAACTGTTTACTTTTAAATACCAATAAGAGCGTTGTAGAAGGTTTAAATGGAAACCTATTTTTAGTAAAAGGAAAGACAATTAAAACACCTCCTTTAACAGATGGTTGCTTAAAAGGAATTATGCGTAAACAAATTATAGAAATTATTGCGCTAATGCCAGAATTAACTTTAGAGGAAGTTTCTATTTCTCCTTTTGAATTACAAAAAGCAGACGAATTATTTATAACAAATGTGATCACAGGAATACAGTCTATAACCAAATACAGAAAGAAAGCATTTAATAATACAATAGCAGAAGATTTAGTAAAGAAACTAAATGTAAAAATAAGATTATCTAATTAAGGCTTGGGTTTTCTGGTGAATTAGACCAGATACTGTATTCACCACCAAACTCTAACATTTTTTCTCTCCAGAAGGCTTCACAGTTTTTTGCTATAATTTCATTTTTGTATATGTTTTCTGTAACTACCCAAGAGTTTGATTTAAGTTCTTCATCTAGTTGGTTAGCTTGCCAGCCAGAATAGCCTAAAAAGAATCTTATATGCTTTTCATTTAATTTGTTTTCCGCAATAAGTTCTGCAACTTTGTTAAAGTCTCCGCCCCAAAAAATACCTAAAGATATTTCTATACTATCTGGTATTAGTTCTGGTACTTTATGAATAAAATACAGGTTGTCCTGCTCCACAGGTCCACCATTATACACTTTAAAATCTGCTTCAATTTCTGGGATAAGATCTTTTATGGTATAGTCTAATGGTTTATTTAAAATAAAACCAATAGAACCATCTGTATTGTGATCTGCTAGTAAAACAATAGATCTATTAAAGGACATATCTCCAATAATAGAAGGTTCAGCAATGAGTAAATTGCCTTTTTTTGGTTTGATTGAAATCATAAAGATTTATTTTGGCTAATTAAATCTAATAAAATTTTATTAATTAACCAATATTTATTGCTCTTAACATAAAAAAAAGCCTTCTTAAGTAAGAAGGCTTTTTTAAAATATTCTAAAAAAGAATTAGTTTACAGCGCTAGATAAATCTGAACCTGCTTTAAACTTAACAACGTTTTTAGCTTTAATTTTTATAGTTTCTCCTGTTTGAGGATTTCTTCCATCTCTTGCAGCTCTTTTAGATACTGACCAAGATCCAAATCCTACTAAAGAAACTCTGTTTCCTTTTTGTAAAGCACCTTCAATTTCTATTAACGCACATTCTAAAGCTTTCTTTGAAGCTGCTTTAGTAATTCCTGCGTGTTCTGCCATTGCATCGATTAAATCTGTTTTGTTCATAATTTTAATTTTAATTATTAATAAATTGTTGGTTAAACATTATTGTTATATCCTCTACAAAATTATACGGAAATTCAAACCACGCAAGTAATAGCAAGGGAAATACGCTTTTTTGTTAATAACTTAGGTGTTTTGTTAATAAAGCTAGCGTATTTTATCGATTTTTTAACAAGTCAACAAGCATAAGGCTTTACAGCATTTTTGCGTTTTCATCAAAATTATAACCGTTTAAAAGTGACTTTGCATCCATTTTTCGTTTTCCAGGAAGCTTAATTTCTTTTACAATTAAGTAACCTTCTTTAACAGAAACCTTTATCTCTTTTTTGGTTGTTATTACTTTTCCTATTTCAAAATCGTGTGCTTCTATTTCTTTTTCGGCAGCATAAATCTTAATATCTAATGCTTCTTCATTGTTTTGTAAAATACACCAAGCAGCAGGATACGGACTTAATCCTCTTACCTTATTATATATATTGTCTAAAGTGTCGTTAAAATCAATCTTACAGTTGTCTTTGTTTAGTTTGTAAGCTGTTTTCATAACAGCATTTTCTGGCTGCGGTGTTGTTTTTACATCTCCTTCAGCAATAAGGGAAACAGTTTTTAAAACTAAATCGCTTCCTAAGCACATTAATTTGTCATGTAGACTTCCAGCGTTTTCATTTTCTTCAATAGTAACTTCTTCTTGTAAAATCATTGCGCCAGTGTCAATTTTTTCGTCTATAAAGAAAGTCGATACACCTGTTTTTGGTTCCCCATTAATAACCGCCCAGTTTATTGGTGCCGCACCACGATAGTTTGGTAATAAAGAAGCATGTAAATTAAAAGTACCATATTCTGGCATTTGCCAAACTACTTTTGGTAACATTCTAAAAGCAACTACAATTTGTAAATTGGCTTTTAATGCTGCAAGTTCTTCTGTAAAGCTTTCTGCTTTTAGGTTGGTTGGTTGCATAATATGCAAGCCTTGAGATTTGGCATATTCTTTTACTGCAGATTCGTTTAGTTTTCTACCTCGACCAGCAGGTTTGTCAGGAGCAGTAATAACACCAACAATATTGTACTTGTTTTCTACTAATGTTTGTAATGTGGCAACTGCAAAGTCTGGAGTTCCCATAAATACTATTCTTAAATTTCTCATTATAAATGTGCTAATTTGTAGGTGTTTGTTTTTGTAATCATAATAATATGATGCTCTAATAATAATTGAATCATATTATTCATTTCTTTTTCAGAAAAGGGCAATTCTTGTAAAATCGCTCTTGAGGATAAATCGCCGTTTTCCAATAAGCTAATAATAGCGTTTTTAATTTTCTTTGTGTCTGTTACTTCTGGTTTTTTCTGTGTAATACAGACCGAGCAAATACCACAAGGTTTTAAATCTTTCTCCCCAAAATAGGAGAGTAGTTGTATGCTTTTACAAAGATCTTCCTTTTTAACATAGCTTAAAATAGCAGCTACTTGTTTTTGCTTTAATGCATTTTGTTGTTTTAAAATATTTGCAATTACATTAATGGTTTTATCGTCTTCTCTAGGTTCAAGAAAAGTAATTTCAGCATCGGTTTTAGAAGTATTTAGTGTAATTATTTCATCTTTTTCTAATTGCGCTAAAACCTTTAATACAATGTTTTCATTCACCGCAGCTTTATCTGCTACTAATGTGGTGTTTAATTTTATTTCTTGATCAAAAATGCCACCATAAGTTCTTAAAATGGATTTTACCACAAGACTTAAATGGTTGTTGTTTTTTAAATAGCCAAACAAACTATTGTTACTAATTATAAATTGCACCTGCGTTTGCCTATTAAACTGTTTCGATAAACTAATGACACTTGTTCTATCTAAAAACTGAATAGCATTATAGCATAAAATGGTGTTGAATTTATAGGTTTTACAAAATTGATTAAAATTAAATTGATGTGTGGTATCCACACCTTCTCCATAAGATATTTGAAAGTAATTACAGAGCTTTCTGTATACCACTTTTACAAAGTCTACGGTAGGTAATCCATCTAGAAACTGTTTTTTAACTAAAGCTTCATCGCTATTATTTTTTAAAATTACAGCAAAAGCTTTTTCACCATTTCTTCCTGCACGACCGGCTTCTTGAAAATAGCTTTCTATACTTTCGGGTAGGTTTAGATGAATAACAGTTTTTACATCTGGTTTATCAATTCCCATTCCAAATGCATTGGTAGCAACCATTACTTGTTTTTTGTTTTGTAACCAGTTGTTGAGGTGCTTGTCTTTTTCGGCATTACTAAGTCCGCCATGATAATACGTTGCGCTTATGTTTTGTTTGGCCAACATATTACAAATCTCTACAGTAGATTTTCTATTTCTAACATAAATAATGGAAGGTGCATTTTGTTTTTTTAAAATGCTTTCCATTTTATAATATTTATCATCTTCATGAAAAACCATATAAGCTACATTTGGTCTAGCAAAAGATTGTTTAAATATTTTAGGACTAATAAAATCGAGTTCTTTTATAATATCATCTACTACTAAAGGAGTTGCAGATGCGGTAAGTGCAATACAATTAGCGCTTGGTTTTATTTGCCTTAGTAATTCTATGTTTTTGTAAGATGGTCTAAAATCATTTCCCCATTGTGAAATGCAATGTGCTTCATCTACAGCAATAAGGTTTACATTCATTTGTTTTATTCGGTCTTGAACTAGTTCTTGTTGTAAACGTTCTGGCGATAGATATAGAAACTTATAATTACCATAAATACAATTGTCTAAAAGGGCGTCTAGTTCTTTATAATGTATTCCGCTAGTAAGCGCAATAGCTTTAATACCTTTTTCGGTAAGCGTTTGTACTTGGTCTTTCATTAAGGCAACCAAAGGGGAAACTACAATACAAATACCGTCTTTAGCAAGTGCAGGAATTTGAAAACATAAAGATTTACCTCCTCCAGTTGGCATTAATGCCATAACATCTTCTCCTGCTATTACCGCATTTATGATGTCTTCTTGAAAAGGTCTAAAACTTGTAAAGTTCCAATAACGTTCTAATATGTTTATTGCATTTTGCATTATAATGCTTTTACCACGTCTAATATAAAATCAGCTCTACTTTCTACAGAACCAAAAGGTACATCAAGTAAACTATAATTATATGTTTTATAGGTGTTTAATAAGTGTTTGTGTATTTCGATAGCTTGTTCAAAATTTTCGTAACGTTCACTATCACTACTAAATATTTCTTGCCATGGCGCTAAAATAAATACATGGTCGTACAGGTTTTCTTTACATGCGTTAGTAAAATCTTCTGGATAGTCATCGCCTATAAAGTCCATATAAGCCAAAACGTCAGGAATACCTCTATCTAGAAATATAAAGTCCTCATTAAGGGCATCAGCTTCCAGAAACTGTTGTTTTCTTCCTTTTAAAAGTAATTCACTAAATAAAAGCGGTTCTGTTAAAAATAGTTGTTCAATTCCATCTTCACGGGCTTTTAAGGTGATTTGTCTAGATATTTCTTCAATACAATTATAGCCTCTTTTAGTAAGCTCATTAATTATAGAAGTCTTTCCTGTTCCTGGTCCTCCAGTTATAATAATTTTTTTCGTGTTCAAATTTGGCAAGGTTTTGGGTGTAAAAATCGTAATTTAAATTTTAAATAAAAAATGTAAAGGAAACTGTATCTTTACAACTTACTTTTTAATCATGAGCGAAAAACAAAATCCAGAAGAATTTTATATAAAATTAAAGGCACAATTACTTGATACGGAAACCTGGCCTTCCAAATATTTATATAAATTTATTGTGAAGTCCGACTTGCATAAAATAGCCGAAATAGAGGCGTTATTTAACAATATTGGTGCAGTTATTAATACTATAGAATCCAAAAACGGAAAATACACTAGTATTTCTGTTCACGTATTAATGCAAGATCCAGATGCCGTAATAATTAAATATAAAGAAGTTGCAGAAAATGTAGAAGGAGTTATTAGCCTTTAAATATTTTTTGTACTTTGCACAAGCATAATAACTACGTGCAAATAATATAACTCTACACTTAAATTTTGATAGATATTTTAGAATACAATACCGAGCGTGAACATTTGATTATACCTGAATATGGAAGACATATGCAGAAAATGATTACGCATGCTAAAACACGAGAAACTAAAGAAGAACGCAATAAGATAGTAAAAGCCATTATATCTGTAATGGGTAACATGCAACCACATTTGCGTGATGTACCAGATTTTCAACATAAACTTTGGGATCAGCTTTTTATTATGGCAGATTTTGACATTGATGTAGATTCTCCATACCCAAAACCTTCTCGTGAAGAATTATACGCAAGGCCTGAAACTTTAGAGTATCCTCAAAATTTTCCAAAATATAGGTTTTATGGTAATAATATAAAAACCATGATTGATGTAGCAAACACTTGGGAAGAAGGGGAATTGAAAGAAGCTTTAGTATATACTATTGCTAATCACATGAAAAAGTGTTTTCTAAATTGGAATAAAGATACCGTAGAAGATTATATTATTTTTAATCATTTATTCGAATTATCTGATGGGAAAATTAACTTAAAAGAATCTAATGAAGATTTATCAGATTCTACAAGTTTAATGCGAACTAAAAAGAAATATGCGAATACTAATTCGAAGAAAACGAATTATAAAAAGACTAATAATAATCAAAACAGAAACAGAAAACGCTACTAGTATTTCATGGGAACATTTAAAATTGAAGGAGGTCACCAATTAAAAGGGAAAATACAACCTCAAGGAGCAAAAAACGAAGCCTTACAAATTTTATGTGCTGTATTATTAACTCCAGAGTTGGTAACAATAAATAACATTCCAGATATTGTAGATGTTAATAAGCTTATAGAATTACTTAAGAAACTAGGAGTACAGGTTAATAAAATAGGAAAAGGTTCTTATACTTTTCAAGCAGACCAAGTAGATTTAAAATATTTAGAGTCGGCACAATTTAAAATTGATGGTCGTGGTTTACGAGGATCGATTATGATTGTTGGGCCACTTTTAGCTCGTTTTGGTAAAGGATATATTCCTAAACCAGGAGGTGATAAAATTGGTAGACGTAGATTAGATACACACTTTGAAGGTTTTATAAAACTAGGAGCAAAGTTTAGATACAATCGTGAAGATCATTTTTATGGAGTTGAAGCAGATAAATTAAAAGGAGCATACATGCTACTGGATGAGGCGTCTGTTACAGGAACAGCAAATATTGTGATGGCTGCAGTTTTAGCAGAAGGAACTACTACTATATATAATGCAGCTTGCGAGCCCTATTTACAGCAACTATGTAAAATGCTTAACCGAATGGGAGCAAAAATTACTGGTGTTGGTTCTAATATGTTGACTATAGAAGGTGTAGATGCACTAGGAGGTACAGAACATAGAATGCTTCCAGATATGATTGAAATAGGTAGTTGGATTGGTCTAGCTGCTATGACAAAGAGTGAACTTACCATTACCAATGTAAGTTGGGATGATTTAGGACAAATACCAGATGTATTTAGAAAAATAGGTATTACTCTAGAAAGACAAGGGGATGATATATATATTCCTGCACATAAAGATGGTTACGAAATACAAAGCTATATTGATGGTTCTATTTTAACTATTGCAGATGCGCCTTGGCCAGGATTTACGCCAGATTTGTTGAGTATTGTTTTAACCGTACTTACACAAGCAAGAGGAAGTGCTTTAGTACACCAAAAAATGTTTGAATCTCGTTTATTCTTTGTGGATAAATTGATAGATATGGGTGCGAAAATTATTTTATGTGATCCGCATAGAGCAACCGTTATTGGTCATGATTTTAATTCTACATTAAAAGCTACCACAATGACTTCTCCAGATATTAGAGCAGGAGTTTCTTTATTAATTGCAGCATTATCTGCAAAAGGAACCTCTACTATTCATAATATTGAACAAATTGATAGAGGTTATGAAAATATAGACGAACGTCTTCGTGCTATCGGTGCAAAGATTGAACGTGTAGAAGGAAACTAAAAACTTAAATTATACAAAACAAAAAAGCTTCGAAATTATTTCGAAGCTTTTTTTATATACTTAATTCTAATATTAATCGATGTTATAAAAATATTGCTCACTTGCAATTTTACCATCTTTTACTTCGTAGACACAAACTTCTTCCATTTTTTGTCTTCCTCCTTCTTTAAAAGTACAATCGAAAGTCATTTTAGCAGTAAAAAAGTTACCAGCAACAATAGGTTCGCTAATTTCGCTAGCATGAAAGTCTTCTACACTTTCTAACCATTCTTTACTCTTGTTCAAAATGTTTTGTTTTCCTGTGGTTATTTCTCCAGGCATTCCAGGCATTTCTCGACATACCACATTTTCAGCATATAGTTCATTAACACATTCTATATGCTTATCTTCTTTGCACATCTTCCACCATGTATTGGCAACCTCTTTCGTATTCATTTTATTTAGTTTAAGTTGTTTTTATAAAGATACTGAATCTCTTGTAGTATGATATAATTATGTTCGGCTAGGAAGCGTTTAAAGCTTCTTTATATGTATTCAAGCATCGTTCTCTTGCTTCTTTATGATCGACCATAGGCCTAGGATAAGTAAGCTCTTGAAAATCGGGAACCCATTTTTTTATGTATTCTAATTTCTTGTCAAATTTTTCTATTTGTGTCGTTGGATTAAATATGCGAAAATACGGAGCAGCATCTACACCACAACCAGCAACCCATTGCCAGTTGCCAATATTACTAGCCATTTCATAATCGTGTAATTTTTCAGCAAAATAAGCTTCTCCTAATCGCCAATCGATTAGTAAATGTTTGCATAAAAAACTACCAACAAGCATGCGTACACGATTGTGCATAAAACCTGTTTCATTTAATTCTCGCATGCCTGCATCCACTAAAGGATATCCGGTTTTTCCTTGACACCAAAGTTTAAATTCTTGGTCGTTATTTCGCCATACAATGTTGTCGTATTTCGGTTTAAAGCTATACGTAAGCGTTTGCGGAAAATGCCAAAGAATTTGAATGAAAAACTCTCTCCAAATTAGTTCTTGCCAGAAGATTTCATTGGTTTCTGAAATCGCTTTTTGTACCATTTCACGAATACTTACGGTACCAAAACGTAAATGTGGTCCTAACTTTGAAGTGCTATCTTGTGCTGGGAAATTTCTTGTTGCTTCGTAATTTTGAATTAAATTAGAAGTGACTTTATATGCTTTTATTTCTTGATTAGATGGTACAAAACCAATATCCTGTAAACTTAAATTAGGAAGGTGTTTTTCTTGAATTAAGTGGTTCAGTAAACCAACTGAATCATAAGTTTCTAAACTTTTTGTTCTAAAAGTTGCTTTCCATAATTTCATGTATGGTGTGTACACTAAATACGGTTTACCATCTTTCTTTACAATTTCATCTTTTTCAAAAATAACATGATCTTTAAAGGTTTTAAAGGAGATGTTTTTGCTCTCTAAAAAGGTTTCAATTTCTGTATCCCGATCTTTAGCGTAAGGTTCATAATCGCGATTGGTATAGACAGTATCTATGGTGTAAGACGCTGCTAATTTTTTGTATACCTCTAGAGGTTTGCCAAAGTACATAGCAATACTACTATTGTATTTGCTTTGTAATTCCTTATTGATGTTTTGTAGCGTGTTGTGAATAAAACTAACACGAGCGTCTTCTTTTGGTAGTTGTTCTAGTATTTCTGTATCTAAAATAAATATAGGTAAAACCGGTTTTTTAGCATTTAAAGCATGAAATAATCCTACGTTATCTTCTAATCTTAAATCTCTTCTAAACCAAAAAATGTTTATGGTGTCTTTCATTATATGTAGGTTCCAAAAAGGGATTCTAGTTTTTCTTTGCGGTATGCAAAAATTTCATTCAATTTAGGCTTCACAAGAAAAGGATGCACTAACTGACCAATAATTCCGAAAGGAACTTTATAATCTATAATATCTTCCATTTCAACGCCACCTTCAATTTCTTTAATAAAATGTTTATGATGCCATAATGCATACGGACCAAAGCGCTGTTCGTCTACAAAATAATGTTTATCGACTATATGTGTAATTTCTGTAACCCATTTTGTTTTTATTCCTAATACAGGAGTAACGATATATTGAATAATCTGTCCTGCATACATGGGTCTATCCGCACCAGAAAGTATATTAAAACTCATATAATCAGGAGTAATTACTTTAAGGTTTTTTGGATCCGACAAAAACTTCCAAGCTTCATCCACAGAAATTGGTAGTTTTTGTTTTTTATGAAATGTATAAATTTTCATTAGTTATTTATAAGTATGTACCCATTTAGAGAAGTTGCAATACATAGCCAAAGGATATATGGTAATAGGAGGTATCTAGTTTGTATTGCATCAAATTTAAAAAAGAAATAGCATACTAAAATGGTTAATAGTATGATTACTAAAAAGCCTATTAAAATAAGGTGTTGGTTGAAAAAAACATAGTTCCACATGACATTTAGAATAAACTGTAATGCGAAAAGGGTAAGGACTTCTTTGGTTGGCATTTTTAGATATAACTGTGCCATGTATATCGAAAAACAGATCATTATGCTTGTCCAAGCAACACCAAAAACCCGACCTGGAGGAGTCCAAGGGGCTTGGTTTAAATTCATATACCATTCGGTTCGCGGTCCATTATTCATGAGCCAACTTCCAATACCTAGAGCTCCAAAATTTAATATTAAGAACGAAACAAATACTTTAAAAAATTGCATATTAAACTGTTTTAAGACTTTCTATTTCATCTAATACGGCATTGGCTTCTTGGTATTTTTTATCGCTTTCTGATCTATTAATACTAGAAAGTTGATGCCATTCTTTCATTAACTTGTTGTATTTCTCCTGAAGCTTTTCGGCTTTTGTTTTCTTTTTAAATAATCCAAACATAATTTTATGAATTTAAATGTTTTACAATCTTATTGCTTGCAGGATTGGTTGTAGAAAAATAATAATCTACTAATTGGCCTTCTTTATTTATTAAGTATTTCTGAAAATTCCATTTTACGGTAGAATTAGATTTTCCGTTTAATTCTTTGCTGGTTAACCATTGGAAAAGTGGGTGTTGGTTACTTCCTTTTACATCTAATTTTTCGGTCATTAAGAAAGTAACTCCGAAATTTTTCTGACAAAAAGATTGAATCTCACTAGCAGACCCAGATTCCTGACCGCCAAATTGATTACAAGGAACACCTATAATCATTAGATTATTTTTATAAGTATCGTATAATTTTTGAAGGTCGGCGTATTGTTTCGTAAAACCACATTGGGAAGCTACGTTAACGATGAGTAGCATTTTACCTTTATAATTAGATAGATCAATAGCTTTGCCATCTAAACTATTTATTTCTATATCGTAAATGGATGTAGATGGTGGCTTTTGCGCTGTATTTTTATTTAAAAAGTTTAACATGATAAAAGAAATTAGGAAGTTTTCACGATTTATATTTTAAAAGAAACGATTCCACAATCCATTTCAAATATTTGTCCAGACATGGATGCCGCTTTTTCAGATAATAAAAAAGAAGCCATTTCTGCAACTTCGTTAGGTTTTAAATATTTTTTTAAAGGATGACGTTCCGTAATGTTTTCTGCCATTTTGTCGTTCCTTAAAAGTTTGGATGCTAATTCGGTGTCAGTAACAGTGGGAGCAATCGCATTAATTCTTATAGTAGGCGCTAATTCTGCTCCAAGTGATTTAACTAATCCCTCGACTCCAGATTTTGCAGTTGCAATACTGGCATGGTACGGCATTCCTAGCTTAGCAGCTACCGTACTAAATAATAATATAGCAGATTGCTTACCATTTTTTAAAATAGGTAAATACTTTTGAATTGCTTTTACAGCACCAAGAACATTAATTTCAAAATCTTCTTTAAAATCGTCTATACTTAATCTAGAAATTGGTTTAAGGTTTATGCTACCAGGACAATACACCAAGCCATCGGCATTTTCTATTTCTGGTAAATCATCCACCAACACGTCGCAACCATAATGTGTTAAATTATCAGGGTTGAAACGAGGAGCAGTTCTACTAATATTAATAATTTTATTATCTACTATTAAAGTTTCAATAATAGCCTTACCTATACCTTTGCTGCCTCCAATTACTATGTATGTTTTCATGTTAAGCCGTTAAAGGTCTTCCTTTTAACCTTTTTTCTACTTTTACTTTAATAGCAGTAAGTCTCTTCATGATATCCATGATTTCTTTGTCTTTTTTCTCTTTATAGATTTCGTTTAAACCTAAAATTAAAGATTTTGCTTCTCTAACAATGATGACTCTATCACTTGTCGATAAAGAGTTTAATTTTTGTTTTTCAAATTCTAATGCTTTGTCTATTATATCCATAACTTAATTTTTTAAATAGTTTTGTAATTCTGTAATTTTATTAGGAGTATTAAATTTTCCTCCATAGTATGTTGTAATTGTTGTGGAAGTATCGTCTTTAATACCTCTAGAAGAAACACATAAATGTTTGGCATCTATTATAACAGCTACATCTTCTGTTTTTAAAATTTTTTTTAATTCTTCTGCTATTTGATTTGTTAAACGTTCTTGTACCTGCGGTCTTTTTGCATAATATTGAACGATTCTGTTAAGTTTAGATAAACCAATAACTGTACCAGAAGATATATATGCAACATGTGCTTTTCCTAAAATTGGCACAAAGTGATGTTCGCAATTGGAATATAAGGTAATATTTTTTTCGATAAGCATTTGGTTGTATTGATATTTATTATCAAATAATGCTATTATCGGCTTGTTTTTCGGGTTTAAACCCGAAAATATTTCATCTATATACATTTTAGCAACACGATTTGGTGTTCCTTTTAAAGAATCGTCTGTAAGATCTAATCCGATGACATCCATAATTTCTTCAAAAAGTATGGCTATGCGTTCTTTTTTTTCATCATCACTCCATTTAAAAGCATCTGCTTTCATAGGTGTTTTTAAACCGGTATATAAATGTTCATCACCAATATCTTGATGACTAAAGCCATTTAAACTATTGTTGTTTTTAATGATTTCTGTTTTCATAATTGTCTTTTTAATTTGCTGTTTTTAGTAATTGCTACTAAAACAAAGCAAGTTTATCTTTTAGAAATACTGTTTTGCGTTATTTGTTTTTGTCTGCTACATTTAAATCTACCTTCGTTAAAAGAGCGTAGTTTTTCATGTTTTGTTTTTCTTCCTTGCACCCGTTTTCGCCACATCTTAAAACTGCTAGGTTTCATTTCTTGTCGCATTAAACAAATAACGTCTTGTTCTTTTAGTTTAAACTGAAAGTATATCGCTTCAAAAGTGGTTCTGTCTTCCCAAGCCATTTCTATAACTCTGTCTACTTGTATGGTATTTAATTTCATTTAAGTGCTAATTTTTTTATCATTCCGTTAAAAATAAATCCATGAAATGGTAAAACACTATACCAATATAATCTGCCAAGTATTCCTCTTGGTCTAAATGTTGCTGTTTGTTTTAAAAGGTTGTCTTCAATTTTAAATTCTAGCCAAGCTTCTCCTGGAAGTTTCATTTCGGCATAGAGTAGGAGCTTTTGTTTTTCTTTATCGGCATAAATAACTCTCCAAAAATCTAATGCGTCTCCAGCATCTAATTGCGTCGGATTTGTTCTTCCTCTTCTTAATCCAATTCCGCCAAATACTTTATCAATATAGCCTCTTACTCTCCATAAAAAATTTCCGTAGTACCAACCTGTTTGTCCGCCAATAGCCCATATTTTATCTATGGTTTGTGCGCTGTTAGTTACTTCGAGTTCTTTATAATCTTGAAAGCAACCATATTTGGGAACATTTATATATTTATGAAAGTTGTCTTTTAATCTTCCGCTACTAATAAAGGAATCTTTCCAGCTAGAAATAATACTGTTTTGCTCAATTTTTTCAAAAGCTAATGCTACAGCATCTTTATAACTTAAAGGATTTACATGTAGTATGGCATTGATTTCACTGGGTTTACCAATAATTTCCACACCCATACTATCTACAAGGTTAGAGGCCAGTTTGTAAGATGTAGATGTTACAAAATATAACCAATACGAAGATAGTTTTGGTGTCATTACAGGAACCGTAAGAATGTATCTTTTAAGTTCCCGCACTTCTGCAAATTGCAAAAGCATTTGTTTGTATGTTAAAACTTCTGGTCCAAAAATATCGAAAGAACGGTTGAAGGTTTTTTCGTTTCCTACACTTTTTAATAGAAACGAAAGTACATCGCGAACCGCTAAAGGTTGTGTTTTTGTATTTAGCCATTTAGGAGCAATCATAAAAGGAAGTTTCTCGACTAAATCTCTTATTATCTCAAAGGAAGAACTACCAGAACCCACTATAATACCCGCTTTAAAGATGGTTAACGCATAGCTTTTAGATTCTAATTCGTGCTCCACATTTTTACGTGATTGAAGATGTTTAGAAAGGTTTGCGTCGTTTGTAATACCACTAAGGTAAATTACTTGCTTTGTATTTGTTTTTTCTATACTCGTTCTAAAATTTGCCGCACATTCTTGTTCTAACTTTTCAAAATCGTTAGAAGTATTCGACATGGAATGAATGAGATAATATGCAATATCGATGTCAGTAGGAATGTTTTTTAATGTTTCCGGCTTTAAAAAATCTACCTCAATAATATCTATTTGCTCTTCTTGTAAGTAGCTTTTGTCTGCTCGCAATTTATCTCTTACAGCACAAGTAACGTGATGCCCTTCATGCAATAATAAAGGGATTAGGCGTTTGCCTATATAACCTGTAGCTCCTGTTACGAGAATATTCATTTTTTATAGCGTATGAAAATTGTTGATTTTTATGTTTTTAGCTTTTAAGTCGAACATTAAATTATAAAGTCCGAAAAAAGTTCTATTGATATAAATGAAATGTTTAGAACCTCTGTTTCCATTCATTTTTCTTAATTGTGTGCTTTTAGAATAATGCTCGCCTAGTGCTGCAATTTCTTGGAAAAAATACGGATTCGAAAAATCGAAAGTTTCGTCTTGTAATGGTCTAGCAAATAAACTTAGCATTTTATGAAACATTTCTGTAAAAAATTCAATTTCCTCGGCAGTATCTTCCTCTTTTAAAATTTCTAATTCGTATAATTTAGAAAGGAACACAGCTTCGTCTTCTATATTCTCTTTCTGCGCTAATTCAAAATAGGGTGTGTAAAATGGATCCGGAATGCTTTTCATACAACCAAAATCTAATGCGATTAAGTTTGCGGTATCTGAGACTAAAAAGTTTCCAGGATGCGGATCTGCATGCACCTTTTTTAATACATGAATTTGATACATGTAAAAATCCCAAAGAGCTTGACCAACTTGATTAGCCTTTTCTTCTGATTTATTTATTGCAGTAAATTCGGAAAGATGTATACCATGCATATAGTCCATAGTAATGATTCTTTCAGAAGATAGTTCTTCATAATATTCTGGAAATAATAAATTTGGTATGTGTGCGCATGCCTTTGCAACCTCTTTACTTTGGGCAATTTCTAGAATGTAATTGGTTTCTTCAATCAGTTTTGATTCTACTTCGTGAAAGTATTTATCCGAATCTTTTCCTTTAATATTAAACATACGCATGGCTATTGGTTTTACCATGGCTAAATCGGATGAGATACTTTCTGCAACTCCTGGATATTGGATTTTCACAGCAAGTTTTTTCCCGTTTCTTTCTGCTATATGGACTTGGCCAATACTAGCAGCATTTACAGAAGTTGCATTAAAAGTATCAAATAGTTCGTTTGGCGATTTTCCAAAATATTTTTTAAAAGTCTTTATTACTAGAGCAGGAGATAATGGCGGAACCGAAAACTGAGATAGTGAAAACTTTTCAACATAAGCTTGTGGTAACAAGCTCTTTTCCATGCTTAACATTTGTGCTACTTTTAAAGCACTTCCTTTAAGTTGCTTTAAACTATCGTAAATATCTTCCGCATTATTTTTATTAAGACGTTCTTTGGCATCTTCTTTAGAATGCACCATTTTGTCTCCGTAATACTTGATATAATTTACACCAACTTTTGCACCTGTACTAACTAATTTTGATGCACGTTGTATTTTTGTAATTGGTATTTTATCAATGGTTTTCATTCGCTTATAGATGCTTTTTTTACTTTTAATTTCAAATTATATGTAAATATACAAAATTGTCTAACTTTTATCGTTAATAATTAGACAAAATTATTATAAAGGTATAAGGAAAGTCTATGTGTATAGAAAAGAATACTCGTTTTACTATTATTTGTAGGTGTTTCAAATGTATTTATTTGGATAAGTAAATAAAAGGAACCCTAAGTTTATAAACCAATACCTCCTTTTAATTTAAGGTTTTGTTAACAGATAAGATTTAGTTAATGTGTAATTTTATGGCTAAATATTATCAACTAATTAATACAATAACTATGAAAAAACTATTATTAATCGCTTTAGTGTTTACGTATTCGTTTCACGTAAATGCACAAATTGAAACACCGCAACCTAGTCCAACTAGTAAGGTAGAACAGAAGGTAGGATTAACAGATTTTACTTTTGAATATTCACGTCCTGGAGTAAAAGGAAGAACCATTTTTGGAGATCTTGTACCTTACGGAAAAGTATGGAGAACAGGGGCGAACTCAAGAACTAAAATAACTTTTAACAACCCTATTACTGTAGGAGGAAAAGAACTTAAAGCTGGTACGTACGCTATCTTTACTATTCCTCAGGCGACTTCTTGGGAGGTTATATTTTACACAGAGTATGCAGGAGGAGGAGCTCCAGCAACATTAGACGAAACTAAAGTTGCGGCAAGAGTTTCTGCTGATGTTCAAGAAATTCCTTTTAATGTAGAGTCTTTTACTATGGATATTAATAACTTATCTAATAATGGTGGAACTTTAGAGTTTCTTTGGGAAAAAACATATGTTGGTGTACCTTTTACAGTGCCAACGGATGCTACCGTATCTAAAAGTATTGATAAGGTAATGGCAGGACCAGGAGCTGGAGATTATTATGCTGCTGCTGCGTATTACTTAGAAGAAGGTAAGGACATTAATAAAGCAAAAGTTTGGATTGATAAAGCAATCGAAATGAATAAGCAAGATCCTAAATTTTGGCAATTAAGAAGACAAGCTTTAATCTATGCGAAAGCTGGAGATAAAAAAGGTGCTATCAAAGCAGCTAAAGCTTCTTTAAAGTTGGCAGAAGAAGCTGGTAATGCAGATTATGTTAAAATGAATACAGAATCTATTGCAGAATGGTCTAAATAATTTAGAATCATTTATACATAAAAAAAGCGACCAATTGGTCGCTTTTTTAATTTTATATAAGTTGTTATTTTATTTTCTTCGGGTTAAATACAGGAAGTAATTTATTGCTTACTTCACCAAAACCAATTCTAGTTCCGTCTTTATCACAATATCCACGCATAATAACAGTATCGTTATCATTTATAAATTTACGTTCTGTACCATCTGCCATTTTAATTGGTTTTTCACCTCTCCATGTAATTTCTAACATCGATCCGTAACTATCAGGTGTTGGTCCAGAAATAGTACCACTTCCCATCATGTCTCCAGAGTTAATCGGGCAACCATTCACCGTGTGATGTGTAAGCTGTTGTGCCATGTTCCAATACATATATTTAAAGTTCGATTTACTTACCACAGTTTCTTTCGCCTTTTGTGGTTGTATCGCTACTTCTAAATTAATATCAAAACTCTTCTTTCCTTTATATTGTAGATAGTCTAATTGTTTTTTTAATGGTTTCGGACTTTCCACTCTATAAGGCTCTAAAGCATCTAAAGTTACAATCCAAGGAGAAATAGACGAAGCAAAACTTTTTGCTAAAAATGGTCCTAGTGGTACATATTCCCATTTTTGTATATCTCTTGCAGACCAATCATTAAATAAAACCAATCCGAAAATATATTCTTCCGCTTCTTCAATAGGAATTGGTTCTCCTAAATCATTAGCATCAGTAGTAATAAAAGCCATTTCTAGCTCAAAATCTATCAGCTTGCTAGGTCCAAAAACAGGTTCTGTTGCGCCTGCAGGTAATGTTTGTCCTTGTGGTCTATGAATAGGAATTCCAGAAGGAATGATAGAGCTACTTCTACCATGATACCCAACAGGAATATGCAACCAGTTTGGCATTAATGCATTTTCAGGATCTCTAAACATAGTTCCTACATTTGTTGCATGTTCTATACTAGAGTAAAAATCGGTATAATCACCAATTTGAACAGGTAGTTGCATTTCAATTTCGTCTAAACGAAATAATACAATCTCTTTATGTTTTACATTGTTTTTAAGCGTATCGTTTTCTGCATCAAAAATTTCTGCAATTCTATTTCTAACTGCTCTCCAGGTTTTTCTTCCATCTGCAATAAAATCATTTAAGGTATCTTGAAGAAAAATATCATCTGTTAATGGGATACCTTCAAAGTAGCCTAATTGGTGTAATGCACCTAAGTCTATTGCTGTATCTCCAATTCTTGTTCCAATAGTTATAATGTCATCTCTTGTAAGAAAAACACCAAAAGGTATATTTTGAACAGGGAAATCTGAGTTTTTATCTACATGCAACCAGGAAATTCTATCTGGATTGTTAGCTGAAATTGGCATAGTATATTTTAAATTAAAAATTATTAAATCTATTCAAACCTACATAACTTTTTAAATTAATGCTAATTTTATATAATAAAAGTAGGTTCGTATTATGCTATTTAAAAAAATAACATATTCTAGAAGTAAATATATGTTTTTTGACGTATTTAAATAATGTAATTGTTATTTTTGATAAATATTTAACTATAACTAGATTTCCTACTTGAAGGAAATTAAAATTAAACTATATGCAACGCGACGAACAAATCTTTGAACTTATTCAAGCTGAAAAAGAAAGACAGCTTGAAGGTATTGAATTAATAGCTTCAGAAAACTTTGTAAGTGACCAAGTAATGGAAGCTGCAGGTTCTGTATTAACTAATAAATATGCAGAAGGATATCCTGGAAAAAGGTATTATGGAGGTTGTGAAGTAGTAGATGAAGTAGAACAACTAGCAATAGATAGAGCAAAGGCTTTATTTGGTGCAGCGTATGTAAACGTACAACCGCATTCTGGAAGTCAGGCAAATACAGCAGTATTTTTTGCTTGTTTAAATCCTGGGGATACTATTTTAGGTTTCGATTTATCGCATGGTGGACATTTAACCCATGGATCTTCTGTGAATTTTTCTGGTAAATTATACAATCCTGTATTTTACGGTGTAAAAAAGGAAACAGGTTTAATAGATTATGATCATGTTGCAGAAGTAGCAGAACGTGAAAAACCAAAATTAATTATTGCAGGAGCTTCGGCATATTCTCGTGATATGGATTTTAAACGTTTTCGTGCTATAGCAGATTCAGTAGGAGCTATATTAGTTGCTGATATCTCACATCCTGCAGGATTAATTGCAAAAGGAATTTTAAACGATCCGTTACCTCATTGTCATATTGTAACCACAACTACACATAAAACATTACGCGGACCAAGGGGTGGAATGATTATGATGGGACAAGATTTTGATAACCCATTTGGTCAAAAATTGAAAAACGGAAACTTGAAAAAAATGTCTTCGCTTTTAAACTCTGCTGTTTTCCCAGGAAATCAAGGAGGACCATTAGAACATATTATTGCAGCTAAAGCAATTGCTTTTGGTGAAGCACTTACCGAAGAGTATATGCATTATATGTTACAAGTAAAGAAAAACGCAGCAGCAATGGCAGCAGCTTTTGTAAAAAGAGATTATAATATTATTTCTGGTGGTACAGATAACCACATGATGCTAATCGATTTACGTAACAAAGACATTACAGGAAAAGATGCAGAAAATGCTTTAGTAAAAGCAGATATTACTGTGAATAAAAATATGGTTCCTTTTGATGATAAATCGCCATTTGTAACTTCTGGAATTCGTATTGGTACTCCAGCAATTACCACTAGAGGTTTAAAAGAAGAAGATATGGAAGGTATTGTTGATTTAGTGGATCAAGTAATTAGCAATTATCAAGATGAAGATATGCTAGAAACAATAGCCGGTAAAGTAAATGCTATGATGCATGATTTACCACTTTTTGTGGATTAACTTTATAAGTATTATTATGCTTTCGCGGAAAAAAAAAGCCTACTGTTTAGTAGGCTTTTTTAGTTTTTATACTTTCTGAAGTAAATCATCTAGGGATTCAAAATCTTTTCTTTTATATCGAACACCATCTTTATTTCTAATGTATCGTAATAAGTCGTGTTTTGGACCAGATGTCCAGAAAAACCATGTGTTAATTAGCGCATCATTTTCTTTGACATAAACAGATCCAGATAGTTTATTGTTAAATGGACTAATAGCAGTATCATAAACAGCTACATCGCCGTTGTTATTATAAACCTCTCTTAATAAGGCTTTTTCATTTTCAATAGTTTTAAAAACAGTATCCGCATTTGTGTTGTCTGTTTTATATAGTTTTACCTCATCAATAGTATCTACAGGGTAAATTTTGCTATCATTTTCAGTATAATATATTACAACGTAATTATCTCCTACAGGATTATTTAAACTTAAATACCCTTCAATGAAATCACCATTTTTTAAGGTCATCTCACCTAGATAGGGTTTGTTTCGCCTATTATTCAAGTCATTATTTAGATTGTTAAACAATAAAACAAGACTCAATGCTTCTATAGACTCTGCATTGGATTTAGATTTATTCTGTCCAATTGTTGGTGTCGAAAAAGACAAGAATAATAAAACTAAGAGTACTGGAGTAACTGTTTTAAATTTCATAATAATTGCGTTTTAAAGGTTTATATAAATTAAAAATTATCAATAATTATACCAAAAAAATAGTTAAAAGATTAAAAATCAATCTTGTTGAGTTTCGTTAATGTATGTAGCTCTCCTGTTATTTTAAGAGGAGAATGAATTTCTTTTTTTGAACAGGAGGAAAGAAGAGTTAAGTTGTGTATATTAAAATAGCTTCGCATTTTTGGTCAAACTCTCCGCATTTTCTTTATAGAAAATCCACCTCTCTTTAGCTAAAGAGAGGAGCTGGTTCTAGTTATGATTTTGGTTATAGGCATGAGGTGTTTTATATGTATAGTATTGTTTTCTAATTACATAAAAAAGGTATCATAAAAGGCTCTCTTCTTTTTGTAAAGAGGAGAATGAATTTAAATGCTTTTTGGCATTTGAAGAAAGAGGAGTTAAGATAATTAGGAATGTGAATTTTAAAATAGCTTCGTATTTTGGGTCAAACTCTCCATATTTTCTTTTCAGAAAATCCACCTCTCTTTAGCTAAAGAGAGGTGCAGGTGTTATTTGAGATTTTGGTTATAGGAACGAGGTGTTTTCATAACATACAGCATTGTTTTCTAATTACATAAAAATGGTATCATAAAAGGCTCTCCTCTTTTTGTAAAGAGGAGAATGAATTTAAATGCTTTTGGCATTTGAAGAAAGAGGAGTTAAGATAATTAGGAATGTGAATTTTAAAATAGCTTCGCATTTTAGGTCAAACTCTACGATTCCGTAAACCGGAACCTGCACCTCTCTTTAGCTAAAGAAAGGAGCAGGTTCTAACTATAATATTAATCTACTCAAAAGTAATATGCTGATATGCACCTAAATCTGGTGAAACTGTTCTATTTTCTTCTAATATATCTAAAGGTACTTGAGATGCAAAAAAGTCGTAAAAATCATTTCCTAGATTATTAGCAGCAGAATCATCTCCAATAATGAAATCATTTGCACTAGTATCTCTAAAGTCTGGATCTTGATTAAAGATAATGTTTTCGTAATTTGGTCCAGCAAAAATATAATTTTCGCCACTAAAGTTTGGATTATCTATAGGAAAACGAACTAAACAATTTGTGAATTTAAAATTGAATAATGTTGGATTAGCAAGATCTTCAATTTCGTCGAGTATAAATTCCGGATTATCATTTCCGTAGATAATACAGTTATTAAAATTAGCTTCTGTTAGATTTGCTAAAAAAGTAGCGTCTGCTGTTTCTTGAAAATTATTGATTAATAAGGCTGGGAACTGTCTAAAACTATTTGACCAATAGTTAGCAATAGTACAATGTGTAAGATTATATTTTCCGCCTAAAGTAGCAGCAAAACTAGTTTGTCCGGCATTATTTACTACTAAGTTATTTGCTTCAATAGAGGTGTTTCTTCCTAAAACGCCAAAATTACTAGAGTTGTAAATTTGCGAGTTTGTTATGGTTAGTTTATTTGTATTTGTGGTCTCATTAGGGTTTCTTTCACTTAAAATACCAACAGATGCATTTTTTATAGTTGCATGATTTATAGTGTTATTAATACTTCCTTCTAATAACCAAATCGTTCCCCATTGTCCTGGTACATTTGCAAAAGCAGGTTCTAATCTATCACCTTCAAAAATCACTTCGTTTTCTAATAATTCTTGGTCTGTACTTACATCTCCATTTACTTGTAAGGAAGCGCCTTCTGCAACTAAAAGTCCAGAATTGGCATGAAAATGAATTCTTGCTCCAGCTTCAATATTTAAGGTTTGGTTGTTTGGTACTGCTGCATAGCCATAAACTACATAGGGTTTCTGGTTGGTAAAAGTTAATTCATCGGGTTCTAAATATCTCCCTTGAATTTCGGTTTCAATAGATTCACCTCCAATGTCTATGGTAAGCGTTTCAATAACTCCTGTGGTATTATCTTTATCTGGATAAATAAAGACAGCGTCTTGAACAAGCGTTACTAATTCTACGGTTTGTAGGTTTCCTCCAGCATCGAATTCTATTTTATCGGTGTATAAAAAATCGTTACTAAGAGCTGGTAAGTCGTTAATATCTATTGTGGTTTCGACAAAAATATACATGCTGTCTTTTGCAAGAATTTCTACATTATCAAAAGATTTTCCAGCAATACCATCTACATTTAATCGGTATTCAGAGCTTTCACCTAAAGCCAGTTTGACGTTTGGTATACTAATATCTTCATCACTTCTGTTATATACTTTTAAGTTATACGTACTAGAACCAATATTGGTAAATACGGTATCTAAATAAATAGTGTCTTTAGAAAAACCAAGATTACCATTGCTAGAAGAAAAGTTAAAGTCTTTTCTACAAGAACTCCAAAGTAAAAGAAAGCTGAAACAGATTAAAAAGTATAGTGTCTTTTTCATATATAATAAACAGATTGAAAGGCAAAAATAGTAAAATGCGATTTAAGCGTTAAAAATATAACTTTTGAAACTAGATTTTAGTATCTATTCCATTTTTTTAATTTAAAATAGCATCAATTTCTTTGGTTACTCGAGTAGGACGTTTTGTATGTGTAGCCATTAAACACCAAGTAGTTTCTGCTTTTAGTATTATTTTTTGTGTGCTATTATTGTGCATTTCTATGATGCTTTTTGCTGTCGCTCCTTGTGCATCCATAAATTTGGTGGTTATTTTTACTTCGTCATATAAGTGTGCAGAGGCTTTATAGTCTACTATGTGTTTTCTAACTACCCAAAAATAAGAATTATAGATGTCTTCTGTGGCAATTTGTTGCCAATGTGCTTTAGCAATATCTTGAATCCATTGTATATAACGAATGTTGTTAACGTGGTTGAATTCGTCTAAATCATCTTTAGTAACAGTAACTGAAAATTCGAAAGTTTTTTTAAAGTTCATTTAATAGCGTATTTAATTAAAAATAGTGTTTAATAAAAATTGGCTATTAATCCCTGACTTTCTGGAGAAAGATGATTATTTAAATATAGTAAAGAAGAGGTTCTCTGGAAATTAAATTGGTTATAAAACCATTTTTTTAGTTGTTATGCAGTATTGGTTAATAATCTCATTATCAATTAGTTCAGTAAATTGACTGCTTGCTATAAAAAAAGATCTCTAATTTCTGAAGTAATACGAGTAGGTTTTTGTGTTTTCTTACGGATTAAACACCAGTTGGTTTCCGATTTAGCTAATAATTTTGAGGTGTCTTTGTTGTAAATCTCAACAATTCTGGTAGATTTTACTCCTTCCGATTTAGAGACGTAGGTCTTAATTAAAATAGTATCGTTTAAATATGCAGCTTGTTTATAGTCTATATGATTAGATAGCATGACCCAGAAATATTCCTCTTTAATAGTAGGAGGAGCAATTTGTTCCCAGTTTTGTTTTGCAATATCATTTACCCATTGTACATAACGTACATTATTAACATGATTTAGATCGTCTAAATCATGTTCTGTAACTACTATTGTGGTTTCAAAAGGTTTCAAATTATTCTTTAATTATTTCAACTTCAAATAATTTATCCCAACGTTTTCCTGTAATAAAAAGCGTTTTTGTTTCCGGATTGTATGCAATACCATTTAATACGTCTAAACCTTGATGTTGGGTCACTTGCTTTTTTAATGGCGAAAAATCTATAACACCTTCAATTGCTCCGTTGGTAGGATTAATAATGGCAACACCATTTTTTTGATAACGATTTGCGTATATTTTTCCGTTCACCCATTCTAGTTCATTTAGTCCAACCACTTTTCCTTGGCTGTGGTATGCTTGAATATAACCTTCTTCAGAAAGTGTTTCTGGGTTGATAGTCCATATTTTTTCTGTTCCATCACTTTTATATAAGGTTTTGGTGTCATTACAAATTCCCCAACCTTCTTTACTTTTATTGTATTTAAAACTACCTGTTTTTTCAAAAGTATCCGCATTGTACACAAAACCAGTTCCGCTTTGCCAAGTAAGTTGGTATACTTTATTATTTAATACGGTTAAACCTTCACCAAAATAAGCATCTTCTAAATCTATATTCTTTAAAACTTCTCCGGTTTTATAGTTTACTTTTCTAAGTTTAGATTCGCCATGTTGTCCTGTACTTTCGTATAAGTCTCCATTATGAAATTCTAATCCTTGTGTGTAGGATGTAATGTCATGCGGATATTCGTTTATAATTTTATAGGTATATACTTTAGGAGGCGTATTGTTTAAAACGGTTAGCTTTTGCGAAATAGTTTGCGTTTCACCATCAAAGGTAATAGTCGCTTCTAATGTTTGTTCTCCAAGTTTTGTGTTTTCTAATGTCGTTTTTTCTGAAATAGTTTCTCCGTTTAAAGTATAGCTCACCGATGTAATAGTATGCTTTTTAGGATTTTTTATAGACAGATTTAAGGCTTCACCTAGAGCTAAAGCATTATTTTTTGCATTAGTAACAAGGGTAAAGTCGTTTTTTTTCTGTGTAGTACTACTTCCGCAGGATAAAATAAAAGTAGCTAAAAATATGATTGTGAGTAATTTGAATGTTCTCATGTTGGATTAAAAGTTTTATGCAAGATATTTATTAAAATTCGATTAAAAAAAACATTGTAAAAAAATAAAAAGTTTGTACCTTTGCAGTCGGCAAGTCCTACACAACTAGCTCCTGTTGAATCCTCCAGGTCGGGAACGAAGCAAAGGTAAATGGTTGAGCAGTGTGATGTAGGTAGCTTGCCTTTTTTTATACAATAAACTCAAATCTTGAAAGCAATAGCGAATCAAGATTTTTTTGGTTTATAGAATTCCTATAATAATGGGAATCTCTCATTAAAATTGTATTTTTGAAACCTTAAATATACATGTATGTCTAAAGTTGTTTTAATTACTGGAGGTTCTTCAGGGATAGGTAAATCTGTTGGTGAATTTTTATCCGAAAAAGGATACACCGTTTATGGTACTAGTAGAAGTCCGAATAATTATACTTCTAGTATTTTTAAAATTATCGCTTTAGATGTCACCAAAACCGAAACCATTACCGCAGCAATTAAGGAAGTTGTAGCGGCAGAAGGTAGGTTAGATATACTTATAAATAATGCAGGAGTTGGTATAACAGGACCCATTGAAGAAATACCTGAAGCAGAAATAAAAGCCAATTTTGAAACCAATTTTTTTGGACCAATAAATGTAATTAAGGCTGTTTTACCACAAATGCGAAACCAACAATCTGGTTTAATAATAAATATTACTTCTATTGCTGGATATATGGGACTTCCATATAGAGGGATTTACTCTGCAAGCAAAGGCGCTTTAGAAATTATTACCGAAGCTTTTAGAATGGAAATAAAAGACTTTAATATTGAGATGACCAATATTGCTCCTGGTGATTTTGCTACTAATATTGCTTCTGGACGTTTTCATGCGCCAATACAAGAAAATTCGCCATACAAAAAACCGTATGGTAATACGCTAAAGTTAATGGATGCGCATGTAGATGAAGGTAAAGATCCTTTGCTTATGGCAAAAGCAGTTTATAAAGTAATAAATACGAATAAACCTAATGTGCATTATAAAGTAGGGGAGTTTCTTCAAAAATTCTCCATTGTTTTAAAACGTATATTGCCAGATAAAGTCTATGAAAAAATGTTGTTAAACCATTACAAATTGTAAACGGTATTTTGAAAGTGATTTTCGGGCTAAATAATAATTAATTAGATTTCTGTTTATACAGAAAATAGATATGAGAAAAATAAAAAACGGGTTGGTGTTATTTTTTATGCTTTTAGCAGGTGTTAATTATGCACAAATAATAAGTATAAATGATGCGTCAGACCCTGAATCAAATCGAGATTTAGAATATTTAGTGCGTAGCGTACTTATTAGTGGTGATTGTGCCGTTGTTGGTGATTTTTCGGAACAAGTTTTTGGAGGTCCAAGTAATAATACAACAAAAAGTTATGGTTATTTTACAAGACCTCCTGGTAATACAAGTTTTCCATTTTCAGAAGGTATTATTTTATCCACTGGAAGAGCATTTCCTGCAGGAAATACAGCTTCAAATGTAAATAATGATAATCAATTAAATACCAGTGGCGATGCTGATTTAGAAAATGCTCTTGGCATAGCGGGTACTGCAGATGCCACTTTTATTAAGTTTAATTTTAGCCCAACTTCAAGTAATATTAGCTTTAGGTATTTGATGGCTTCTGAAGAGTATAATATGAACGATGAATGTACTTATGCAGATTCTTTTGCTTTTTTATTAAGAGAAGTAGGAAGTACAAACTATATAAATTTAGCTCTTATTCCAGGAACTACCGTTCCTGTTAGTACAATTAATGTAAGACCGAACGTGCCTGGTAGATGTAGTGCAAATAATCCAGGATTTTTTGAAGGTTATAATCTTGGGGATACAAACTATGGAGGAAGAACTGTTGTTTTAACAGCTTCGGCAACTGTAATACCAAACGCAACTTATGAAATAAAATTAGTTATAGCAGATCAAGGAGATTCTCAATTTGATTCCGCAGTTTTTCTAGAAGCTGGTAGTTTTGTATTAGAAGCATCTTTAGGATTGCCACAACTTTCTGCAACTAATAACGCTGCATGCGGAACATCTGTTTTATTAGATGCTAACATCGTTGCTGCATCTTACGAATGGTTTTTTGACAATGGAACTGGATTTATAAGTATTCCAGGAGAAACTAGTCAAACTTACAATGCTAATTTAGGGGAAGGGATTTATAAAGTAGAAGCAACTCTTGCTATAGGGTGTGTTGCAGATGATGAAATTCTTGTTCAGTTTGTAGAGCAACCTACTGCTATGAATATTATAACGGACCCAGAATGTGATCCAAATAATGATGGTAGTATAACTGTAAACTTAGAAGACAATAATACTTCCATTTTAAATGGTCAAAATCCTGCTGTTTTTGAAGTCTTATATTTTACCGATTCCGCTTACACTACTCAAATTGTTCCACCAGCAACCGAAAATTTTGTAACTACAGGTCAAACAATTTATGCAAGAGTTCGTAATATAAATAGTACTAATTGCGTAGCAGATACAAATTTTGATATTGAATTATTTGATACTCCATTTCCAAATCAAGTAATTACAGATTTAGCGTTTTGTGACAATAATAGCGTAGGTACAGATAGTGATGGATTCATAAAATTTAATTTAGAAGATCGTGCCTCAGAAATTTTAATGTCGCAATCAGCCTCTGATTTCACATTGACTTACTTTTTGGATGCGGCTTATACCAATCAAATTCCTTTTGCCGATGTTACTAATTTTACAAACACGGTTGCCGATGGTCAAACTATTTATGTAGAGATGACCAATAATTTAAATGTAACCTGTGCAGCTCAAACAAGTTTTAATATAGAAGTTTTTGCCTTACCAGTGCTTAATACTCCAGTGGGGCCAACGTATGTATTAAAACAATGTGATGATGATACAGATGGTATTACGGCATTTAATTTAACAGAAGCTAATGTTTTAATTTCAAACAATTCTATAAATGAAGTTTTTACTTATTATCCTACACAGGTAGAAGCAGAAACTGGTTTAGTAGCAGATCAAATTACAAATTTCACGAACTATTCAAATCCAACACCATTGAATAGTTTTGTTTATTCTAGAATAGAAACTGTAAATAATTGTTATAGAGTAGCTAGAATAGATTTAATAGTAGGAGTTACTCAAATTCCAGTGGCATTCTATTTAGATTATGCGGTTTGTGATGATAAACAAATAGATAATGATAATACAAATGGCATTGCAACTTTTGATTTTAGTGATGCAACAGCGCAATTTGAAGCGTTATTTCCAACAGGACAGAGTATAAGTATTACGTATTATACAAGTTTAGCAGATGCTTTAGCCGAAAATAACGAGATTCTAGACATAAGTAATCATAGAAACGATGCATCGCCAAATGTTCAAAATATTTTTGTTAGAATAGATAGCGATGATGTTAACGCTTGTTTAGGTTTAGGAAATCATATTACCTTAACGGTAGATGCTTTGCCAGAACAAAATACAATTACAAACTATCCCCTTTGTAGTGATACGAATTCTGCAACTTATGATCTTTCCACCAAAAACATAGAAGTTATTGGAGCACAGGTAAGACCAATATTAATTAGTTACCATGAAAATTTAGTAGATGCACAAAATAATGCAAGCCCAATTGTAAGTCCTTATCTTAATAATGTTTCTCCAAGAACTATTTTTGTTAGAGCACAGTTTGATGATAATGGAAATGGATTAGCAGATCCTGAGGAGTGCTTTACAACAGATATGAGTTTTGACTTAATAATAAATCAAAACCCTATAGTTGTAACACCTACAACAATTAATAAGTGTAATGATGTGGTAAATACAAAATATGATCTTACCATTATAAATAATGAAGTAACTGCAGGAGATAATACTATTATATTAACTTATTTTGAAACACAAAATGATTTAAATATTAACAACCCAATTCCAGATCCAACAGAATATTTAAGTACTATTTTAATCAATAATATTGAGATACTAGCAACAGGAGCTAATGGTTGTGCTTCTCAAACCACACTAACATTAAACACTATATTATATGATAATCTAAATACTAATCCGCAGCCTCTAACAGAATGTGAAATTGATAATGATGGATTTGATAGTTTTGATTTAACAAGATCGGAAACAGAGATACTAAATGGTTTAAATGCAGCAGATTTTACATTTACTTATTACGAAGTTGAAGCAGATGCTATTGTAGGAAATACTATGAACATAACCGATTTTACAAACTTTACAAATTCGACATTACTCTCACAAACTATTTACGTAAGAGTGCAACCAATTTCTAATGATTGTTTTCAAGTTGTTCCTTTAATTATCGTAGTTAATCCAGTTCCAGAAATAGATATAGAAGATCAATATGTTATTTGTTTGGCATCAGATGGTAGTGTTTTGAATGCAGTGAACGAAACTTTTATTGAAAATCCACCAATAGACTCAAAATTAAGCAGCACAGAGTTTACGTTTCAATGGTATACAGGAGTAGATGTTATTGCAGCAAATGCTCTTCCAGGCGAAACACAGCCTACTTTTAATGCTACAAGTGTAGGTTTTTATACTGTAAATGCTACAAATAGAATCACAGGTTGTACTATTCCTGGAACAACAGAAGTTGTAGCATCTTATCCTCCAGAAAGCATCACAGTTGATGTATTAACTAATGCTTTTTCTGATAACAGCACCTTTGAAGTTATTGTAGCTGGTAGTGGTGTTTATGAGTACAGTTTATACGAAGGCAATTGGCAAAGCTCACCAATTTTTGAGAACGTATTAGGAGGAACTCAAATTGTAAAAGTTAGAGATATTTATAATTGCGAAGAATTACAGCACGAAGTAATAATTGTAGATTACCCTAAAGTATTTACACCTAATAATGATGGATATAATGATACCTGGAATATTCTAGGAGTTAATAACCAATTAGGCGCAAAGATTTATATTTTTAATAGGTATGGAGAATTAATGAAAGAGTTAAGTCCTTCTGGTCCAGATTGGGATGGTACCTTTAATGGTCAAGATTTGCCGACTTCTGATTATTGGTTTACCGTAGAGTATATAGATCCTATAAATAAAACCAAGAAAGAGTTTAAATCGCATTTTACACTTAAAAGATAAGTAATTGTCTGTTTGGTGTAGTTGGATTAAATAGAGTTATAACAAAGTAAATGGAAATATTAGGGAAACTATTTGGTAGGGATAAGCTAAAAATTACGGATACTGATTTTGGAGAAATAGAAAGTTTTAGCACCAACGGAAATAGAATAGGTTGGCTGGTTAATAGAAGGTATCTTGATACCGATGTTGAAATATTAATTGATGGTAATATTGAAGGTCTATTTAAAGAGCAAAAAGAAATTTTACTTCAAACCTTAAATAATGAGTCGGCTGTTAAGTTAGAAGCAGGAAATGCACTAAAAGAACAATATGAAAACGCAGAATTAGCATTTATATCTTTGGATACACATTTTCAATTAAAAGGAATTTCCGTTAATACCGAAGGATTTGAAATGATATTTCAAGAAAAAGAAGGTAAGAACTATTTCTTTTCTGTTCATTTTAAAAACAACAAACAAATAGGAGTTTCTATAGACGGGTAGGAGATAGGAAGAAGTTGGAAACGATATTTTGGTACTATTGATTCAACAATCCTAATAACTCTTCTTCAAATTGAATAGAAAATAAGTTGGTATGAGGATCTATAATTTTTCCTTTTCTGTCTACTAACATTACTTTTATTATTGGGTTTATAGCCAATATTTCTTTTGCTAGTTTCGGATCCTTTAATTGGTATTCATTTCGATAGGTTAAATCATATTGCTGTAAAACCCGACTTTTATCTCTTAAATGAGAATCATCTATATTTATAGAAATAAAGTTTACTTCTGGGTATTTTAACATCAAGTCTTTTACTTTAGCATGACTTTCTTGTAAATGAGATTTGTAATCTTTAGACCAAAAATATAAAGCAGTAGGCTTTTTAATTAATTTATGTAAATCTACTTCTTGATTTTTATACGTTACCAAAGTTACATTTGGTATTTTATTACCAGTCTGTAATTGCTTTAAGGATTTAACTAATTTTTCAATATAATTTTTGTCTTTTGTATCCGTGCTTTTTTCATAATAAAAATCCAGAAAAGCATCTAGCTCTTTTATGTTTTTAGTTTTATTAATGTAGTCAATTGATGAGATACTTAGCAAAGGGTTTTTAATGTCTTTATCTGTGATCAAGCTATCAATTAGTTTCAGTTTATCTAAATTATAACAGTAAGAATTTCTTTTTAATATACTGTCTTTCGATTTTTTTAAATGTTCAGATAATGCTAGATTTTTAAAATGATATCTTAAAAATGTCTTGTAGGTAAAATAGTCTTTTAAAGCAATACTATTATAATCGATATCTTTTCTGTATTTATAAAAATTTACAGGTAACGATTGTAAATTCTTTATTTCATTATCACCATAATAAGCAAACGGATAAATTTCTTTACTTAAATAGTAGTTGTAATCGATATTGCCTTTTGCAATTTGCTGAAACAATTTAGAAGTATTATTTTTTTCAAGAAACAGGTTTAAATTGGCGATTCTAAGTCTTCTAATAGAATCTATTTTTCTTTCAAAAGCAATAGGTTCTAATTGATAGTAGCTTAATATTTTTTCGTTTATTTCTTCATTTTCAAGAAACATATTGATTAAATAATTATTCTTTTTTGCGCCATTTCCTGTAAATACCAAAGATTCATCAAAATCTATAGTATTTAATCGAATCATAATACTATCCTTTGGCTCAAGTAAAGCCAGTTGAAATTCTTCCCCATTTTGAGACTGAAGTTTAAACGTATATAAACCACTTTCTAAATAATTTAATTTATATAAAAATCTATTTTTTTTATCTAATAAAATAGTATCAATTATGGTGTTAGATTTACGTATAATTAACTGTTTATCAATAGGGTTTATTATTTCACCACCAATATAAGCCGTTTCACCTTCGTTTGTAGCAACATCTTTTTTGCATGAAAAAAAGGTAAGTGTTAATAATAGTATGGAATAAAGTAATCTCATATTTAAGTAAAAAACGTTGTTAAGTCTCTTTAACAAAAGTATGCCTTGCAAGTTATACCTCTTGTTAATTCGCTGTTAAAAGTTATAACGATATCACAGAATTTAAACTTTTTTATAAACATTATTTTAGCTTTAGAAGTTTCTTCTTATGGTTTGAATTTTCTACTTTTGCATCCTCATTCACCAAATCTAAGGTGAAGGTGTTAAAAAAATTAAATACAATTATGTTATCAGTTTCTAATCTTTCCGTTCAATTTGGAAAACGAATTCTTTTTGATGAAGTAAATACAACCTTTAATAACGGGAATTGCTATGGTATTATTGGTGCCAATGGAGCAGGAAAATCTACTTTCTTAAAAATTATTGCTGGAAAGCAAGATCCAACTTCTGGACATGTTCATTTAGAAGCAGGGAAGCGTATGTCTGTTTTAGAACAGGATCACAACTTGCATGATGAAGACACTGTTTTAGAAACAGTTTTAAAAGGAAATAAACCTTTATATAAAATTAAAGCAGAAATAGATGCTCTTTATGCAGACTATACCGATGCTAATGCCGAAAAAATTGGAGAGCTTCAAGTAAAGTTTGAAGAAATGAATGGTTGGAATGCAGAAAGCGATGCCGCTACCATGCTTTCTAATTTAGGTATTAAAGAAGATGCGCATTATACCTTAATGAAAGATTTGGATGGTAAACAAAAAGTACGTGTTTTATTAGCACAAGCTTTGTTTGGTAATCCAGATGTGTTAATTATGGATGAGCCTACCAATGATTTGGATTACGAAACTATTTCTTGGTTAGAAAATTTTCTTGCAAATTATGATAGTTGTGTCATTGTAGTATCGCATGATAGACACTTTTTAGATTCGGTTTGTACACATATTTCAGATATTGATTTCGGAAAAATTAATCACTTCTCTGGTAACTATACCTTTTGGTATGAATCTTCGCAATTAGCAGCGAGACAACATGCACAACAAAACAAGAAAGCGGAAGATAAAAAGAAAGAATTAGAAGAATTTATTCGTCGTTTCTCTGCAAACGTTGCAAAATCTAAACAAGCAACAAGTAGAAAGAAAATGATTGATAAGTTAAACATTGAAGATATTAGACGTTCTAGTCGTCGTTATCCAGCACTTATTTTTGAAAGAGAAAGAGAAGCAGGAGATCAAATACTAAATATTGAAGGATTAGCAGCTTCTATTGAAGGAGAAACACTTTTTAAAGACATAGATTTAAATTTAAATAAAGGAGATAAAGTGGTTATTTTCTCTAGAGATTCTAGAGCAACAACAGCATTCTACGAAATTTTAAATAACAAAGAACAACCAGATGCAGGAAAATTTGCTTGGGGAGTTACAACTACGCAATCTTATTTACCATTAGATAATAGTGAATTTTTCAAAAATGATTTATCTCTAGTAGATTGGTTACGTCAATGGGCAACTACAGAAGAAGAAAGAGAAGAAGTTTATATTAGAGGCTTTTTAGGAAAAATGATCTTTAGTGGTGAAGAAGCACTAAAAAAATCGAATGTACTTTCTGGAGGAGAAAAAGTACGTTGTATGTTATCTAGAATGATGATGGTAAGAGCTAATGTTTTACAATTAGACGAACCAACAAATCACTTGGATTTAGAAAGTATTACAGCGTTTAACAATTCGCTTAAAAACTTTAAAGGTACGGTCTTGTTTTCTACACATGATCATGAGTTTGCGCAATCATTAGCAAATAGAGTTATAGAGCTTACACCAAATGGTGTAATAGATAGACATACTACTTTTGATGAGTACATGCAAGATTCTAAAATTAAAGAATTACGTGATAAAATGTATACCGTTTAATTGTAAAAAGATAAATAAAAAAAAATCCTGAAGTTTTGCTTCAGGATTTTTTTTGCTTGTTTGTTATAGCCTTATTTATTCCTGCATCTCTGCTGTAACGCTTTCTACAATTGGTAAAGCAGTACCTAGTTCGTCTTTATTAACATATAGCTCTTGTGTGCCCTGGTTAAACGTACCAAAACCACCTAATCTACCAGATTCCGATTCGTCTTTAATAATAGCAGTAATACCAACGGCTTCTAATTTATCAACCATTAATTGTGTTACAATAAAATTTCCTGTGTAGATTTTAATATAATTAGACTCTTCCATAGTTTTTAGATTTTGTGTTCTCTTAAAGTTACAAAAAAAATACCATATTTAAACGGTTTTTTTTGTTTTCAAAAGTGCTTTAATGGTCGTTGTTTATTGCATTATCTTACGTTTAATAAAAAAAAATAATACTAAAGTTGCAGCGAAATGGTTATATAACGTTTTAAAAACTATCTTTGTCATTATAAATTAATCAATATATATTACGATGAGTAAAGGAACAGTAAAATTTTTCAATGATTCTAAAGGATTTGGATTTATTGTAGAAGACGACAACAACAAAGAGCATTTTGTACACATTTCTGGTTTAATCGATGAGATTAGAGAAGGAGACGCTGTAGAATTTGAACTTACAGAAGGAAAAAAAGGATTAAACGCAATAAACGTTAAAGTAATAGACTAAGTATTACAATTCTTTAAAAAGACAAAAGCCTTTTCATTTCTGAAAAGGCTTTTTTGTTGGTATTTTATTTAATTTTTTAAAATCACACGGTATTCGTTGTCATTTTATTAGGCACTAAAGTAATTGTATAATCGATATGCTCCAAAGCCAATAATTACTATTGATAATGCTAGTCTTAAGGTGGAGATTACTTCATTTCCGAAAAAATATCGGTAAACAATATAACTACCAAGACCTAAAAAGATTAGTCCAGATATTAAGCTAAATATGCTTTTTTGTGGTGTTTTATTTTCCATCTTTAGTGTTTATCTTAACTCTGCGCCAAGCTGTTTTTCAAAATTTGCTTGTAGCTTATTCATAATCTTATCAATCTGCTTGTCGGTAAGTGTTTTGTTTTCATCTTGTATTGTAAAACTAACCGCATAACTCTTTTTACCTTTTGGTAAGTTTTTACCTTGATAGACATCAAACAAATTCACGGCTTTTAAAAGCTGCTTTTCAGTTTGTTTCGCAATAGTATGAATAGACTCAAAAGAAACAGCATCATCTAATAATAAAGCAAAATCTCTACGTACTTCTGGGTATTTCGGAATTTCTTTAAATTTAATTTTATTGTGTTTTGCAACTTCAATAATATTATCCCAATTAAAATCTGCGAATAATACTTCTTGGTTAATTCCAAAATGCTTTAAAATATTTTTCTTTACTAAACCAAAGCTCACTAGTTTGTTTTTTCCTAAACCTAAAGTTAATCCTTCGCTAAAAATAGCATCTTTAGTTGGTGTTTCTTTAAATCTAGAAATACCTAAACGTTCTAATATACTTGTGATTGTTCCTTTAAAGTAAAAGAAGTCACTAGGTTTGTTTAAACCATTCCAGGCTTCAGCAGTTCTATTTCCAGTTACTAAAAGTGTAAGATGCTTATGTTCTTCACGATTTTCGCCAAAGTTATGGTAGGTCTTTCCGAATTCAAAAAACTTAACATTACTACGTTTTCTATTAATATTATAAGAAAGTGCTTCTAAGCCAGAAAATAAAAGCGATTGTCTCATTACCGACAAATCGTTACTTAAAGGATTTAGCATTACAATATTATGTTCTTCTTTTAGCTGCTCGTCTAATTTAATATATTCAGGAGTAGTTAGCGAGTTAGCAAGCATTTCATAAAAACCTTGGGACGCTAATTGGTTACCAATAATATTTTGCAATTTATGATCTTCAAATTTTGAAGAGTTAGAAATAGAGGCGTTTAACTTATTTGTAAAACCAATATTATTATAACCATAAACACGTAAAATTTCTTCGATGATATCTGCTTCGCGTTGCACATCATTTCGGTATGCAGGAACGGTTAAACCTAATCCCGTTTCGGTTACATTATTTATTTTTATATCTAAAGAACTTAAAATACGTTTAATAGTTTCTTTTGGTATTTCTTGACCAATTAGTTTTTCCGCATTATCAAAACTTAAACGGACTTGGAAGTCTTCTATTTTATTAGGGTATGCATCAATAATATCACTAGTTATTTCTCCTCCAGCAAGCTCTATAATTAATAAAGCAGCACGTTTTAAGGCGTATTCTGTAATGTTTGGATCAATACCTCTTTCGAATCTAAAAGAAGCATCGGTGTTTAATGCGTGACGTTTTGCCGTTTTTCTAATACTAATCGGATTAAAATATGCACTTTCTAAAAAGATACTTGTGGTGTGTTCTGTAACTCCAGAAGCAATTCCGCCAAAAACACCAGCAATACACATTGGCTTTTCTGCATCACAAATCATTAAATCGTCTTCGTGTAATTCTCTTTCTACCTCGTCAAGCGTTGTAAATTTTGTTCCAGCAGCAACGGTTTTTACTTCAATTTTATTTCCTATAATTTTGGCAGCATCAAAAGCGTGAAGTGGTTGACCAAGTTCATGTAAAACATAATTGGTAACATCTACAACATTGTTTTTCGGAGTTAAACCAATAGATTTTAATCGGTGTTTTAACCAATCTGGTGATTCTGAAACTTTTATACCAGAAATAGTAACTCCGCAGTATCTTGGTGCTAATTCTTTGTTTTGTACATCTACGTCAATCTTTAGCGTTCTGTTATCTACGTGAAAAGCACTAACGGATGGCGTAATTAACTCTACATTAATATCTTTTTGTAAAAAGCCAGCTTTTAAATCTCTTGCAGTTCCATAATGACTCATGGCATCTGCTCGGTTTGGTGTAAGTCCGATTTCAAAAACCTGATCGTTTTCAATATTAAATAGAGCAGAAGCAAGCGTACCAACAACAGTATCCTCGGCTAAAACCATAATGCCATCGTGCGATTTTCCTAAACCTAGTTCATCTTCTGCGCAAATCATTCCATGGCTTTCTTCGCCACGAATCTTTCCTTTCTTAATCGTCCAAGCTTCACCTTCTTCGGTATATAAAGTACTTCCAATAGTAGCAACAGGTACTTTTTGTCCTGCAGCAACATTAGGTGCGCCACAAACTATTTGAACAGGAGTTTCGGCGCCAATATTCACTGTGGTTATTTTTAATCTGTCTGCATTTGGGTGTTGTATACATGTTAGCACTTCACCAACCACAATACCTTTTAATCCTCCTTTAACAGACTCGTATGCATTAATTCCTTCTACTTCTAAACCTAAGTCTGTAAGTAGTTCTTCGGTTTGTTCTGCTGTCCAATCGGTTTTTATAAACTGTTTTAACCAGTTGTATGATATTTTCATTGCCCTTCTTTAAATTGAAATGCAAAGATAAAATAATGCAGCTAGCATTCAAGCATTGTTATAAGTTTTGTAGCATGAGTTTTTGGTAAATTAAATATGAAGAATAAAAGTGTAATATTTAATACGCAATTAATACAGATTGTATAATTATTTCGTGATAATATTAACTTATCTTGCGCTCCTTTATTTGTAGTCAATATAAGTAATGTAAAAAGGTATATCATGGAAAACAATCGCAACAAGGAAGACAAAGTAACACAGATAAATAAAGTAATAGAAAATTACTTTAACACTAATACAGATAAAGATTGGATTCCTGCAAAAGACATCATGCAAGATTTAATACAAGCAGGTGTTTTTAATAAAGATACTAAAAAGGGATTGCCTCTTCGAAAAGTTTTACGAGATTTAGATAAGCAAGATTTACTAAATACAATTCCTTCTGTACATGCACAACGTACGGAAACTGCTGTATATTGGTACTTGGTAAGAGAAGGAGCTACGTTTGTTCCTGATGAAACGGAAACCGCTGCGTCTAAAAAGGAAAAAGTAAAAAGCAAAAGAGAGAATAGCGACGAATTCTATATTTTAGATCTTTGTGACGAATTACTTAAAGAAAAAGCTTCCCGTAAACATACCTTTTCTTTTTTATTAGGTGATATGCATAAAAAAGGAAAAACAAGAACAAAATTACCTTTGGCAGCCTTTTATAAAGATGCAAACTTAGTTATTGAGTTTTTAGAAAAACAAAACAAAACAGAGGCGGATCTAGAAAAATTAGATGCGATGACTGTTAGTGGTATTACTAGAAATGAACAAATAAAAAAATACAACAAAAGAAGAAAGCTGGTATTGCAAAAAAAGGAAATCAATTTGATTGAAATTGATTATTCTTTATTTGAATGTGATAATAAAAAGAATTTAAGTCGTAAAAAAGATAGTGATATCGCGCTTCTTAGAAAAATACTTACGAAGTATATAAAATAACTTACCGAAAATATTCCGATAAGTTATTTTAATACCTTGTTGCTTTTTAGCAGGTATATGGCTTTTTTATATACTTGCTACAAATTGCTTAAACACTTTTTTGTGAAGCTCTAAGTCTAGATTTGGCGAAAGGGAAGCGCGAACAATATAATCTTTATCGCCTTCTTTAGTAGTTCCTTGTGTTGACGTTGCTGGAATGGTCCAGTAACAACCTTTTAATTGTCCGTAACTCACACAAAACTTACTCTCATTAGGAATTTCTGTAATCATTAAATGAATTAATTTAAGATTAAGTGCTCTTTTGTATGTTTCTCTTTCTGCATCTGTATTTCCTTTTGTTGGAAGGTCTAAAGAGAACACAGAAGGGGTGAAGCCTTGTTCTGCTAACTCTTCCGATACAAAATTGATTTTTGCTCCTGGTAAAGTATCCTGAATAAAGTTTACAAATTCACGAGTATTGGTATATGCGTCTATAATTCTCTGATTCATAGAAGGCAGTTGCTTTGCTAATATTTCATATTGAAGATTGGTAGCTTCGTTATCACAAAGAGCTAAATGCATTTCAATTTTTTCCATTAAAGCAATGGTTTTTTGATTTCCTACGCAATAACCAGCTGTACATTTCCCGCCACTTGGGAATTTAGAGCCACTAGCAAAAGAAATGGTTCTAACGCTTGATAGAATATCCTCTTTTCCTAAAAAGTGTACATTCGGACAAAATGTTTGGTCTAAAATAAAAACAGGGTCGATAGCAATTGCACCAGTCGCCGTTTTACGTTCTCTACTTAAAACTTCTTTTAATTGAATAAGATCAGGAACTTCTACTCTTGGGTTTGTTGGTATTTCGGCAATGATATAAGGTATCGCATCTTGATTTGCAATTTCGGTTAAAACGCTATCAATACTTTGCACCATATCATTATCACCGTCTACTAGAAGATCTACTATTTCTACATTATCCATACAGGCAGCAACACGTCTCGCTTGGTCATTGGTACCACCATAACAATTTGGAGGAACTACAATTTTAATCGCTTTTCCTTTGTGATTTTCTAAGGCATCGTGAATTAATCCCATTAAAATGGCATACTGAATAGATAATCCGCTAGAAGCCACTAAAGGTTTTGTTTGTGTCGCTGTAATTGCTGTAACAGATTCTAAGACACTTGTTTTACTTGCAGTGTCTCTTTGCTTGTTTGTGATAGAAGATTGCTCTATTAATGCTTTTAAAGCAGTAAGACAATTAGCAGGCGTCATTGCGATGGATTCTCTACGACGTACATGTTGAATATCGGAAACATAATTTTCATTTTGCGTGCCGTTAACTATTAGCACACTTCCTAAATGTCCATGTAAATGAATGAAAAAATCCACATTAGGATTACTATCTATAGCGTTGATTTTATCCTCTTGAGAAAGGAAAATACTAGTTCCGTTACATTTAGGAATATCTGCTATCTTTTCAACTTGCTTTAATTCGAAGGTATAGCCATAAATGTTTCTCAGTGTTTCTGCATCAAAACATGCCGGTAATTCTCCTGTATAAGCGATTTGTGTGTTTTTATTTTCTAATAAGTTTTTTCTTAGAATAGCCAAAACAGGCATAGTCTTCGAGGAAAAACTGATTACATTTTCTGATTTTTGATCCTGCAAGTTTGCAAGTGTCCATTCTAGTACGCAAGATAAAGGATGGCCTAATCGAATATAATCATAAGCAGTTGGTAATTCCTTTAATGCGGAAGGAGTGAAATCATTCTTGTTAAATAAGTTTTCCAACTGTTCTGTAAACTGAACTTTCGCTAACTTTTCATCATAAATATCTAATCGATGCGTTGTTAGGTTTAGCCAGTCTGTTGGCATGTTTTCTATTACGTTCTTTATATAGTTTAGCATTGTATTTGCTTTCATAATGTTTGCTTTTAAATAGGTCTGCAAGGTACAGTAATTAGTTTTTTTTATGAAGCGTTATAAGATAGTTTTAAGATATTTAACTTAATGTTTATGAGCTTGAGAATTCAATAATGGTAAGATGCTTGATTATATGAAAAAAGTACAGAAAGATGATTGTAAATGCTTCTGTATTTTAATAATGGTATAATAAAAACGCTAATTATTTGGCATAGACAACAGAAGAATAGGTTAGCTCATAGCTATGCCATCGAAAGTCAGTACAAATTTGATTTGAAATGTTTTACGGTCGTTTCCAAAAACATCGATACACGTTTATTTGAAGCGATTATAGGTGTTTCGAATAAGATGTTCACGCAAACTGTTGGAGAATTAGAGAAAGACAGTTTGATTCCTAGAAAAGTATATCCCGTAGTTTCTCTTAAACTAGAGTACACGCTAAGTACTCCTGGTGAATCTTTGGAAAGCGTGTTATGAGGTTTAGGTGCTTGCTTGGGTTTAGAGAATGTGAAGCGTTAGTAAATTGTTTTGCATTAAAATCAAGATATATGCGGTCGTGTTCTTATTGTTCCTTTTTACAAAAGACTAATCCCAAATTATAGGTAGCTCATCGGGAAAATACTCAATAAGCTTATAGTTTTTATTAAAAAGCAAGTCCGCTTGTTTTTCTTTATTTAATATAGATTCTATAAGTTTTAATTGCTCTAAACTTTTAATATCAATATGTATCTGATTTTCTAAACGCAATGAATATTCTCTATTTAAAGTAGCTTGCACTATATCATAATCTTCTTCGCCAATCAAAATTAATTTTATTAAATCATTATCAAACTGAATTTTGTAACTGTAAACATAAAAACTATTTAAAGAATTAACTCCGCTTATTGCTCCATTTCCTATTTTCCATGGTTCGTATTTGTATAAATATACTTTTGCGAATTTTGGATTAAAAGCATTTGTTTTGTGTTTAAAAACTTTTATAAATCGCAAATTTGATTCATCAGAAAACAAAGGGCATTTGCCAATTTCTAATTTCGCTTCGTCTATACTGTAATCAGGTCTAGATTCAGTCGCAGGACTTTTAATTACTTTTTTAGGAGGTTCAATATGTCTAATTTGCGAAAAACTTGTCGCAGTGCATACTAGGAAAACGAAAAGTATAGTGAATTGTTTCATAGTTGTAATTTACAAATTTATTGGCAGTCTGCAAACAGTATAGAATAACCAATATGAATTTACGATTTATTAACAGTTTGTACAGTAGTTTAGGATATGTAATTCCAAATATTTCGATACTTACTCATTTGTCTGTAGGTATTTAAAATACTTTGGTTTAGTGTGGATGCTAAAGAAGGGTCTTTACTAAGCACTTGTTTGGCATGAAAGCGCGCCAATTGTAATATGTCGTTATCTTTAACAATATCGGCAATTTTAAGGTTTAAAATACCACTTTGCTGCGTTCCCATGATATCTCCAGGACCACGTAGTTGTAAATCTACTTCGGCAATCTCGAAACCATCACTGGTTCTAACCATGGTTTGTATTCTTTTTTTGCTGTTTTCGGAGAGTTTATGGCTGGTCATAAGTATACAGTAACTTTGTTCTGCACCACGACCAACACGACCACGTAATTGGTGTAATTGTGCTAAACCGAAGCGTTCTGCACTTTCTACAATCATAACAGATGCATTTGGTACATTAACACCAACTTCAATTACTGTAGTGGCAACCATGATTTGCGTTTCACCTTTAATAAAACGTTGCATTTCAAAATCTTTGTCTGCAGGTTTCATTTTTCCATGTACAATAGAGATTTGATATTCTGGCATTGGGAAATCTCTAGAGATACTTTCATAGCCATCCATTAAATCTTTATAGTCCATTTTTTCGCTTTCTTGAATTAAAGGATAGACGATATAAACTTGTCTTCCTTTTGCAATTTCATCACGAATAAAACGGAAAACTTTTAGCCGATTTCCATCGTATCTGTGGACCGTTTTTATAGCCTTTCTTCCTGCTGGTAATTCATCAATTAAAGAGATGTCTAAATCACCATAAACAGACATGGCTAATGTTCTAGGAATTGGTGTTGCGGTCATTACCAAAATGTGCGGAGGAGAGGTGTTTTTCTTCCATAATTTACTTCTTTGTGCAACCCCAAATCGATGCTGCTCATCGATGATTGCAAGTCCTAAATTCTTGAATTTTACTTTGTCTTCCAACAGCGCATGTGTACCTATTAAGATCTGTAATTCGCCATTTTCTAGCTCCTCGTGGATTTTCTTTCTTTCTGAAGTATTACTTGAACCTGTTAATAGTTTAATGCTGATATTCAGTTCTTTACACGACTCAGTTAATCCGTTATAGTGCTGTACTGACAAAATAGCAGTAGGCGCCATTAAGCAAGCTTGAAAACCGTTGTCAAGCGCTATAAGCATTGACATTAGTGCTACAATGGTCTTTCCGGAGCCAACATCTCCCTGTAAAAGGCGATTCATTTGTGCATTGCTTCCTAAATCGTGACGAATTTCTTTTAAAACGCGTTTTTGTGCATTGGTTAATTCGAAAGGTAAATGGTTCTTAAAAAAGGAATTAAAATAATTTCCAACCGTTGGAAAAGGAAAGCCTTTTATCTTCGATTTATGGATTAAGTTTTTTAAAATTAATTGTAATTGTATGTAGAATAATTCTTCGAATTTCAGCCTAAATTGTGCCTTAGAAAGTAGCTCTTGTGTCTTTGGAAAATGGATGTTAAAAATAGCTTCTGGTTTAGAAACTAATTTTAGTTCTGTGCGAATATTTTCAGGTAAGGTTTCTACGAATTTTCCATTACTTTCTAAAAATAATTGTTGCATGATTTTGGTCATTACACGATTGGTAATTCCCTTGTTAGAAAGTTTTTCGGTAGAAGGATAAATGGCTTGCATCGAAGAACGTAAATTCTCTTCATGTACTTTTTGAAGCTCAATATCTGGATGTGGCATATTAAACTTGCCACTAAACCAGTTGGTTTTTCCGAAGATTACATAGGGCGTATTGAGTTGTAAGCTTTCTCGAATCCATTTTTGTCCTCGAAACCAAACCAGTTCCATCGTTCCGGTTTCGTCTTGAAAGGTTGCAACGAGTCTTTTGCCGCGTTTTTGAGCAATTTCTTCAAACTTTATAATCTTACCAACTATTTGAACATCTGCATTGTTACGCTGTAATTGGTTGATTTTGTAAAACTGTGTTCTGTCTATATATCTATTCGGAAAAAGATTAAGAAGATCTTGATAGGTATGAATACCTAACTCCTTGCGAAGCAAATCAGCACGATTTGGTCCAACACCTTTTAAATAATCTATAGGGGTTTGCAGGTTTATACTCATAAAGAACGAAATTAGTGTTTTTGGATATATTTTAAAAGAAAAGGTTTGTCATTCCTGCTTTCACAGGAATCATAAAAAATTGTATTTTGGCGTAATGATTGTAATTCAAAGAGCTATGAAGCGTATTTTGTTTTTATTCCTAATCCTGTTTTCTCTTGTTGTAAAAGCGCAACAGACAGATTTTGTGGATTTTAAAAAGGTAGATGCTGTGGTATTTTTTAATCAGATTCGAATAGATAGTACGCTTTATGATTCTTATGAAGCGCGCTTCGATATCCTAAAAAAAACAGATTCTATTTATTTAGACGCTGTGCATATGAAGTTTAAGAATATTGCTTTAAACGGAAAGAAAATCAAATACAAGAACGATGGTAAAAAGCTGATTATCTATAAGAAATTCAAGCCTTCCGAAGATAATAAACTGCAATTCTTATTTTTCGCTTCCCCTAAAAAAGCCATGTATTTTGTGGGCTGGGAGGATGAAGCGCGAAACCAAATCTGGACGCAAGGACAAGGGAAAAACACAAGTCATTGGTTACCAAGTATAGATGATATGAACGATAAAATAGAGTTTGATCTTACTTTTGCTGCTCCAAAAGGCTATGAAGTGATTTCTAACGGAAATTTGGTGTTAGAAAATGAGAGTTCCGATTATGTGCTCTGGAAATACGACATGGAAAAACCAATGTCTAGCTATTTGGCAGCATTGGTGGTTGGTAAGTATGCTAAAAAAGTGGAGATATCAAAAAGCGGTATTCCTTTGGAGATGTATTATTACCCGGAAGATTTGTTAAAAGTCGAACCAACATATAGGTATTCTAAAGAGATGTTCGATTTTTTGGAAGAAGAAATAGGGTTTGCTTATCCGTGGCAGAATTACAAACAGGTTCCTGTGCATGATTTCTTGTATGCAGGCATGGAAAATACGAGTTGTACTATTTTTTCGGATGCTTTTATGATTGACGAAATCGCCTTTGTAGATAAGAACTACGTAAATGTAAATGCTCACGAGCTTGCACATCAGTGGTTTGGCGATTTGGTAACCGAAACTTCGGGAACGCACCATTGGCTTCAAGAAGGTTTTGCGACGTATTACGCATTACTTGCAGAGCGACACGTTTTTGGGGATGACTATTACTATTTTAAATTATATGAATACGCACAAGAATTAGCAGCACAAGATCGATTAGGGACAAGTACCGAAGTTATGAATGCGAAAGCGAGTAGCTTAACGTTTTATAAGAAAGGAGCAATCGTTTTGCATATGTTGCATGAAAAAGTTGGGGATATCGCTTTTAAAACGGCAGTTAAGAGTTATTTAGAGAAGTATGCATTTCAAAATGTGGAGACAGATAATTTTATAGATGAAGTTGCGCAAGCAAGCGATCAAGATTTAAGTGCTTTTGTTGCTAAATGGTTACAAGACAAAACCTTTTACTATGAGGAAGTAGAAGCTTCTTTGCAAAGACAGTCTGCATTTATTGCTGAATACTTAATGGTAGATTGTGAAGCGGCTAATGCGAAGTGTGATTATTACTTGACTTCAGGGATTTCGGACGAAGCAAAAAGCAAGATAATTTCTCAGGTGCCAGGAAAAATTACTTCCGAAGTATTTAAAAATAGTATTAAGGTAAGGCAAGCAATAGCGCAAAGTGTAGTAGAAATACCTTCCGAGTTAAAGAAAGATTATGAATCGCTTTTAGAAGATCAATCCTATGTAACTATAGAAACTGCATTATATAATCTTTGGACTAATTTTCCGAAAGAAAGAAGTGTGTATTTAGATAAAACAAAGCGTATTATTGGTATGCCTAATAAAAACGTTAGATTGCTTTGGTTAGCCTTATCTTTGGTGACTCCAGATTATGCTGTTGACGAAAAGAAAGCGCATTTAACGGAGTTAATTAGATATACCTCACCAGCATATAATTATGAAATAAGAATGCAAGCGTTTTCTTTTTTAGAATCTTTAGAGATTAGAAATGAGGTGATTGTAAATCATTATAAGCAAGCGGCACAACATCATAACTGGCGATTAAAAAAGTTTGCTAAAGCTTTTTTTGAAAAGCATAAAGAAAGTTTAAAAATAACTAACTAAAAATAATTTAATGCGAGCATTAGTAATATCTGGCGGAGGAAGTAAAGGTGCTTTTGCCGGCGGAGTAGCGCAATATTTAATAGAACATGAAAAACGCGAGTACGATATGTATTTGGGGACTTCTACAGGGAGCTTGTTAGTGCCGCATTTGGCGTTAAATGATGTTGGTAAGCTGTATGATATGTTTACAAATGTGAGTCAGCATAATATTTTTAGCGTAAACCCTTTTGTGCAGCATAAGAAAGACGGAAGAGAATATGTTTCTATTAATTATGTGAATTCTATTTGGCAGTTTATTAAGCGAAAAAGAACTTTTGGAGAAAGTAAAAGCTTGCGAAGACATATCAAGCGAAACTTTACGGAACAGGAGTTTAACGCGATTATAAAAAGCGGAAAAGATGTAGTGGTAACGGTTTCTAATCTTTCTAAAAATAGAGTAGAGTATAAGTCTATTAAAGAGTTTAGTTATGAAGCGTTTTGTAACTGGATCTGGATTTCTTGTAACTATATTCCGTTTATGTCTTTAGCAAAAGTAGATGGTTTTGAATATGCAGATGGTGCTTTTGGTTGTGTAGTGCCTATACGTGAAGCGGTTAAGCGTGGTGCGACAGAAATTGATGCAATTATATTGGAAAGTGAAAATATGGAGTACAATAAGGTGCTTGGTAAAAACCCTTTTTCATTGATGTTGAATTTATTTGGACACTTATTAGATCAGGTAGAAAAAAGTGATATTGCTATTGGTAAGTTGGCAGCAAAGCACAGAAACGTAAAGCTGAATTTATACTATACACCAACAAAGCTTACAGAAAACTCTTTGATATTTAGTAAAAAACTAATGACTGCCTGGTGGTTAGATGGTTTTTTGTATGCAGAAGATAAGCATGGCAAAGATTCTAGTACGGTTGCGGTAAAGTATTAATTACAGCACTTAAAACATTTTACTTACTTCGTCTTTAATGTAAGATAACCCAGCGTTACTTGGTGGGTGTCCTTCTATCATTTCGGTTAAAATAACTTCGCGAAGTTTGTTAGCTGAATCTGTTTTTTCTAATAAAGCAGCTTTTCGTATTAACTGAATAGTAGCGTTTTTTGAAGCGTTAACAACAATCCAACATTCCTCGGAAACGTATATTTGTTGGGCTAAATTATGCTCTAGCTCTTGTTCAATGGAAGCTATTAATAAAGATTCGTAATCTTCTTTACTTGAAGAAGTTGGGTGTACTCTTAAAAGTAATTTGGCAGGAATGATTCTTTCTAAAAAAAGTGTTAATCGTTCATACGCTTGCAAGCGAAGTGGGAACGATTCTTTTTGCAATTCTTTATGCATTAAAAAAGTTCTTCGGTTGTTTTCATTTTCTATATGTTCTCTAAAAAATAGAAAAGCAATTGCTCCTGTAACCAAAGCAGGAATGATATACATTAATAGGTTTAAAAGTTGTTGTTCCATAGTTTCAAATATACAATTACAAACATAAGTCGTTTTTTATAATGGCGCAAATTATCTGTTCATGGAATGAAACGGTAGTTTCGATATGTGAAAGCATCCTTTGGTTGAATGGTTGAGTGTAGTCTTTTTATTACATAGTATTTTGCAGAAGCTATTAATCAGTTACCAGTAAAGTAAATCGTCAGTGAGAAAACAGCCTTTTTTGCTGGCGATTCTTTTTTTAGTTGAAAAAGGGGTAACATTTCGCATCGTTTTTTGATATAGAAATAGAAAGCGAACAAAACGAAGCTTTTTTAATATTTAAAATTTAAGAATTATGAAGAAAACACTACTATTACTTGCTTTGATTATTGTAAGTGTAACACAAGCGCAAACGGTATTAATCCCTAATGGAGGATTTAATACAGATACTTCTGGTTGGAGTGTTACTGGAACAGATATTACTATTAGTGCTTATGCAGGCGAAATGTATTTTAATATTTCTGGTATATATACTAGAGATTTTTTATTAGATTCTCCTTCATTTTATTTGGAAGCAAATAAAACCTACAAATTATATACCGATTACCGAAATGTACAGAATGATATAATGATGGGAGATATCCCATTGGGTGGATTTTATGGTGTTAGTTTGAAGGATGTTAATGGTAATACAGTCCATAATGTTGGATTAGGTACTTGCCAGACAGGCGGCTATTTAGATTCTTGTAATTCTCAAAATTTTACAGTTATATCTAGCGGAACATATTATCTTGAATTTGATGGACAATATGGTCCAGAGCAAGAGTTTATAGTAGATAATGTAGGTTTTAGAGAGATTATTATTAATACTTTTAGTGGTGCAGTTACTTTAGATGTTAATAATGATGGTTGTGCTACATCTAGTGCAACAGTAGAAAATTATCCTATTCAAGTAAACGAAACAAACTCAAATACCAGTTATAATGTATTTACCGATGTTAATGGAGCGTTTACAGTAGAAACACAAAACATAACAGGAAACTTTGTAACACAAACAAATCATGCGATTTATGATGCAAGTCCGATAAACTACACCAATGTAGTTACTGCAGGTGTTAATGATTTTACAAATCAAGATTTTTGTATCACACCAAATACCATTGCAAACGATGTACTTGTTAATATAATACCTACAACACAAGCTAGGCCAGGTTTTAATACGGCTTATCAAATAAAGTATACCAATTTAGGGAGTACTACCTTAAGCGGAGCTGTAGATTTGAGTTATGATAATACCAGTGTTACGTATTTAAATGCATCTACAACTCCAGATGCAACAACAGCAAGTTCTTTAAGTTGGAATTATGTAAACTTAATACCATTAGAAACAAGAACTATAGATGTTCATTTTAATGTTTTTACACCACCAACAGTAAACAATGGCGATGTTTTAGCGTACACGACTTCGATTACTCCAATAGCTGGAGATACTACACCAGCAAATAATACCTATACTTTTAATCAGATTACTATTGGTTCTTATGATCCTAATGATGTAACCATTCTGGAAGGGCCGTTAATTTCTGAAACGCAAGCAGATGATTATTTAGCGGTAATTATTAGGTTTCAGAATACAGGAACAGCTTCAGCAATTAATATTACTGTAGAAAATACTTTAGATGCTTTTTTTGATTGGAGCACTTTTCAGCCAATAGCAGCAAGCCATAACTATAGTACCGTTATTAGTAATAGTAATGAAGTAGATTTTGTTTTTAACGGTATTAATCTAGCAGATAGTACAACAGATGAACCGGGAAGTCATGGTTGGGTTTTTTATAGAATAAAACCAAAAAGTACGTTTGTTATAGGAGATGTTATTTCAAATAAAGCAGATATTTATTTTGATTATAATTTGCCAATTATTACCAACACTGCAACTACAGAGATAGATGCTACACTTTCAGTAAATGAAATTGCTGTTAACGAAAATTTATTTACTGTTTTTCCGAATCCTACAAAAAATAAGATTACTGTATCTATTGAAGCAGAAGCTGCTTATAGTATCGTTTCTGTAAATGGGCAAGTAATTAAACAAGGACAGCTTCAAAAAGGAGATAACACATTAAATACTTCTAATCTATCTAACGGTTTGTACTTTTTACAAGTAAGAACGAAGGAAGGTGTTTCCATTAAAAAAATTATTAAGCAATAAAATAATAGATGTATCCCGAACTATTCAAATTCCATTTATCCGATTTTTTGGCAAGCCTTTTTGGTGTGCAGGAAGTTACCGTTTATACCTATGCAACTTTAATTGCATTAGGTACATTAATAGCAGCGCTATATACTAAGAGGACAGCAAAAAGAGAGTTGGGAATAAGTAACTTACCTAATTCCTTTTTCTATGGGATTTTTGTTGCAGGTTTTGTTGGTGGAAAGTTGTTTTACTATTTACAAGATCCTTTGTTATACATGCAAAAACCAAGTTTAATGTCTGATAATTTTTCAGGAGGTTTTGTGTTTTATGGATCGTTTGTAGTGATTATCCCTTATGTTATTTGGTATTTAAAAAAGCACGACATTCCTGTTTTACCAATGCTAGATATATTTGCAATCACGACTACTATCGTGCATGCCATAGGTCGATTAGGTTGTTTTGCTGCAGGATGTTGTTACGGAGCGCCAACAGATAGTGGTATCGGATTAGTTTTTCCAACAACACATGGTATTTCCGTACATCCAACACAATTGTATGAAGTGACGCTATTACTAGTAATTATGATATCGTTATTAGTAATTAAAAAGTACAAACAATTTAATGGACAGATTTTCTTTCTCTATTTAATGATATATGCTTTTGGAAGAGGAATATTAGAGCTTTTTAGAGGAGACGATAGAGGTTTTGTAATTGAAAATTTATTGTCACACTCCCAGTTTATAGGAATATGCCTAATCGCTATTTCGACATATTTCTATTATATTTTTTATAAACAAAATAACGTAAACACAATTAATATATAAAAAGATGAAAAGACAATTTTTAAAAACAATTTTACCAATAATGCTATTGGTAGTAGCAATATTTATAATAGGGGCTGGATGTTCTGATCCTGGACCAGATAGTCAGAGTTGGTATTTAGATAATGACGGTGATGGCTACGGTACACGTGAAGATATAAATTGGCATGCGCCTCCGCAACCCCCTGGATATGCAGATAATCCGGACGATTGTGATGATACCAATGCAAGTGTTTATCCAGGAGCAACAGAAATTCCAGATAATAACGTTGACGAAGACTGTAACGACCTTTTAGGTATTACCTTTTATAAAGATTCCGATGGTGATGGCTTTGGAGATCCAGATGCTGGAAATGTTTTTGAAATTAATTTTGGAGACCCTGCACCAAATGGGATGGTGTATAATAATGCCGATTGTGATGATAACAATGCTATGATAAACCCAAAAGCAGATGAAATTCTTGGTAATGATATTGACGATAACTGTGATGGTTTTGTAGATATTATGGAATATTATTCCGATGCCGATGGTGATGGCTATGGAGATGTAAACGTATTACCACCAAATGCAATAGGAGTACATAATAATTTAGATTGTGATGATACTAACCCTGAAGTACATCCGTATGCTGTGGAAGTTGAAAATGGGATTGATGATAATTGTGATGGAATAACAGATGAGCTTTTTTAATAATAAAAAAAGAATCCATTAAGGCATAACAATTTCTTTATTCTTTTAATAAAAGGGAAATGTTTAACTAAAATAAAAACAAATTAACGATTATGAAAACAACATTCAAAAATGCTTTGTCTATTAGTTTTAACACTAGTATTCTTTAACTGTGATAATGATGATGATAACGCAGACAATCAAGACGATTGTAATTTTGCCGGATTTACTTTTTTAGATGCTTCAGACAATACGCAAACATTAATTGCAGAATCTGATTTAACCACAGACTTTTATTACACATCTTCTAATGGACCAGAAGTGGAAATATACAAATCCAGCGATCCAGGAAATTTTTGGTTTGTAACTTTAGTCGTAACAGACGGAGAAACGGGAGGAGGTCAGCTAAGTGTTGATGGTACCATTTATAATGTAAATGTTACTTGTCAGAGAGCTGGTAATGCCATAGGAGAAGAATTTAGATACGATATTACCGGGTCAGGTTTAGAAGCTGAGTATTGTGTTGTAATAGATTTATACCATTAAAAAATAACAAATCCACTTCTAATGTTGTTGGTGTAGATAGTATGGGGAATACTGTAAAACCTATAAAGAGAACAATAGATGTGGATTATACTTTTGTAAACCTTTAAAACAATACGAATGAGAAAAATATGCTTTCTGTTGCTTTTGTTATGTACTATCATATCTTGTGACAATGATGATGATGTTAATAATGATGCAACTAATCAGGACCAATGTAATTATCAAGGGTTCTCTTATTTGGATACCAATAATAATGACCAAACATTAATTGCGGAATCTGAATTAAATACACAACATTTTCCGAATGCAAGTAACGGACCTTATGGTGCTCCGGGAATAGAAATAGCATCGTTCACAAGTTCTCCAACGTTGTTTTTTACAACTAATGTCATAGAGCTAAATGAAACTGGAACGGGTTGGATTTCCATAAATGGTGCCGAATTAGAAGCGGTAACAGTTACTTGTCAACGTGCAGGAACAGCAGTAGGAGATGAGATACGATTGGATGTTGTCTATGGAGTAGTTGAAGTCGAGTTTTGTGTTGTTATTGATGAAGTTTTATAGATATAATTTAATATCCAATAAAATAAAAGTAATAGAAACAGTCTAAGTTTGAAACGGTTAATGGATGTGAAATCTAAGTGGCCAAAACAACTGCAAAACCATTATATTTGTAATACAACATAAAAGTAAATACTATTGAAACATAAAAAACGCCATATCACAATGCTATCCCTTTGGATATGGCGTTTATTTTCAGTGTTTCCTATTTTTTTTAAACAGAAGGAAAGAACAGCAAAACTAAAAACTCTAGCTTTCTTTGCCTATTTTTCGGTAGCAACTTCCTTAGCACAACAATACACCAATTATTCTACAAAAAATGGTTTACCAAGTAATCATGTATATACTATTATACAAGATGCTAAAGGCTTTATGTGGTTTTTAACCGATAAGGGAATGACCAGGTTTAATGGAAACCAATTAATAACATTTACAACAAAAGATGGATTGCCAAATAATGATGTTTGGGATGCGTATCCAACTCCAGATGGTAACGTTTGGTATATGTCTAAATCTGCAAGTCTAGGGTATGTAAAAGAAGATTCTATTCGATCCTTTCCTAATAGCAATAAAAACAAAATTATTAATCCCATATATTCTTCTCAAGTTGGTGATTCTGTTTTTCCGTCTGGTCCAAATAGAACCTTTACGTTAAAAGACAATCAATGGATTGGTGAGTCGGTTAAATCATTAAACACTTTTTTTTTAGACAGAATAAAAGTAAGACAAAGTAATGTGGCTAATATTGCCTTTAAAGAAAAGGGAGAAATAGAATTATACGATAAAAAAAATAATGTAATAACTAGTTTTTATTCTAAAGACATCCATGGAAAAACTGGAGCTAGAGGACAATTAAATGATAGTTTGTTTTTCTGGACCACAAATAAAAATTATTCGATACTTAATTTTAATACCTTAAAAGTAAAAACAATTCATTTAAAAAAATCTATAGGTATAGATGAGGTTAAAAATCTTCGAATTAATTTAGTGAATGGAGGATTGCAAATTTCGGGTAACGGATTTGTAGCAAAACTAGATGAAAAATATGAAATAGTTAATCCGTTCTTCTTTCCTAAAAATATGCAAGGCCATTTTGGTTTTATAGATAAATTGAATACCATTTGGATCGCAACTTTTAATAACGGCGTTTACAAGCTGCCTTATGTAAAGAAAAATGTAAAATATGAATTACTTAATGATAAAATTCAAAGCTTTAATATAATTGATAAAGAGTTAATTGTAGGAGTATATGAAAAGGGATTTTATAAATACCATAAAAAAGAAAAGGTCTTTAAAGAATTTATTAAAAGTAAAGATTATGTTTTTGGTGCAAGCCAAATAAAACCAATAAACACCAATTTTTACTTGTTTAAAAATACCATTTTAAAAGAAGTAAATGGAGTTGTTTCTTTATTAGATCTTTCCGAAATCTATAAACAAGAATATGTCATAAATGAATTAGGGAGAAAACTATTGTATTTTGATGACAAATTATATGGTAACTTTTCCTTCGGAATTAATCAACTAAATTTAAATTCTTTGAAAATTGAAAAAGAATTTCGTCAAAAAGGAGCAAATGATATTGTATGTTTTAAAGACCGTTTATTAATAGCAACTACCAATGGTTTAAAGGAAATTAAAAATGATTCCTTACACCCTATAATATTTGAGAATAAAACATTTAATAAATCTATTTTAAGTATTAAAAAAATGGATGACACTAATATCATAATTAATACGGATGGTTTTGGTGCGTATATTTCAGATTTAAAAGAGATAAAACCTTTGGTTTCTACTGCATTTTTAATTGTTGAAGAAGCTTTTATTCAAGACGAAAATTTATGGCTAGCAACAAATACTGGCGTTCTAAAATTTACAAAAAATAATAGTGATTATCAATTAGAAAAACAATTTACAATAGAAGATGGTTTACCAACAGATCATATAAATACGGTGTTTGTAGATGATGAGAACTTAATAGTAGGTACCAATAATGGCATAGCAATTTTACCAAAAAAGAAAGAAAGCATACCGCAATTATTAGATGTCTACATTGATAAAGCCAAGTATAATAAAAAGCATATAACTACAGATAACGCTACATTTAAATATACAGAAAACAACAACGTCAATATAACAGTAGCAAATATCGATTTCTCAGAAAATAACACAGATTTTTTGTACGATTTTAAACTAGAGCCTTCTCAAAAAGAATGGACAACAACTAATACTAATATTTTTAACTTTAATAACTTACAACCAGATAGTTATATTTTTCATTTTAAATCTGGGAATATAAATAAGCAGTTACGGTTTACTATAAAACCATTGTGGTGGCAAACATTTTGGTTTAAAGGTTTAGTTATATTGTTTGGTGTTTTTTTAGTAGCGTTAATTTCTAGATTTTTTGTGAGACGTTCTCAATTTAAAAAAAATCAAAAAATTTTTGAAGATAAACGCTTAAGCGAATTACAGCTAAAAGCACTACGCTCGCAAATGAATCCACATTTTGTATTCAACTCGCTTTCTGCAATACAATATTATATTGGTGAAAATGATTTTGAGGCTTCAGAAACCTATTTAGTAAAGTTTTCCAAGCTTATTCGTCAATTTTTTGAACTTTCTAAAGAAAATGAAATTTCTTTGGCTATAGAAATAAGCTTGCTAAACAATTACTTAGAAATAGAAAAACTTCGTTTTAAAGAAAAACTAAATTTCACTATAAATGTAGATCCTAGTTTAGATAAGGAAAATACAAAAATACCAACCATGTTATTACAGCCAATAGTAGAAAATGCTGTAAATCATGGCGTTTTTAATAAAATGGAAAATGGGTTGGTAGCATTGCGTTTTATTTATATAGATACCCAAACATTTAAAGTCGAAATTATAGATGATGGCGTAGGTTTTGTTAACACAAAAAAGCGACAAAATAAAAATGTTAAGTCGTCTAACGTTTTAAAAGATAGATTGCATTTTTTAAATTATTCCGAAAAATGGCAAATCAGTTATAAAGAAGAAGAAGTACATCCAAATAAAAAGGATAAAGGCAATAAATCGGTTTTTTTAATTAAGATAATTAAATGATGAGTAATATAACAGCCATATTGGTAGATGATGAGGTTTCAAACTTAAAGGGGTTACAACGTAAAATGGAAAAACTGTTTCCTAATGTTCAAATTACTGGCGCTTTTCAAAAACCAGAAGATGCCATAGAAGCTATTCAGCAACAAGAACCAAATATTCTATTTTTAGATATTGAAATGCCTAGAATTAGTGGTTTTGAGTTACTTGCTAAATTAAATAAAATCAATTTTCAAGTTATTTTTGTAACGGCTTATAACGAATATGCTTTGGAAGCTTTTAAAAAAAATGCTATAGATTATGTTTTAAAACCTATAGATAATGACGATTTAGTGGAAGCTGTACATAAAGCAATCGATCTTGTGAAATTAAAAAAGGAAAGTGAAAACAATTCGAAATTAGTTACCTTATTAGAAGAAAATATAGCTAAAAACAATAAGATAATAGTACCAACGCAAAAAGGAGTTTCTTTTATACCACAAGATGAGGTGTTGCATTTAGAAGGTTATGAAGGGTATACCAAAATTCATTTAATAAATAATACGACAATAATAAGTTCTTACAATTTAGGTAAGTTTGAAAAATTACTAAACACCAAATTTTTTAAATGCCATAAATCGCACATTATAAATCTTGATAAAGTGCGTCATTTTGAAAATGAAGGATATGTGGTTTTAGATAATACGTACCGGGTACCAATATCTAAAACCAATAGAAAGGCCTTTTTAAGTTTGTTTAGTTAGTTTTATTTCCACCTAAATACATACAATCTTGTAAACTTTTCATACCATTAAAAGGAACAGGAGTTTTTTCGTAACCATAAGTTCCACTTAGTTCTTTAGATAAGTTATGATCATCTACATTAATTTCAATATCATTCATTGTAAACTCGCAAGGATGCTCATATCCAGCAGCATGTGTGATTTCGATAAACTCTTTTCTAAATGTTTTAAAATATTGTGCTAATCGTACCGATTTTAAAGTAGGATCTATACCGCTTTGTAACCATTTACTTTGCGTAGCAACACCACTTGGACATTTATTAGTATGACATACTTGTGCTTGTATACAACCTATACTCATCATAGCTTCTCGAGCAACATTTATACAATCTGCTCCCATTGCAAAAGCCATTGCAGCTTTAGCGGGAAAACCTAATTTACCACTTCCAATAAATACAATACGTTCGCTTAGGCCTTTACGTTGAAATAATTTATATAAATCTCCAAAACCGTAAACCCATGGTAAACTCACGTGATCTGCAAAACTTGGAGGAGCTGCTCCTGTACCGCCTTCACCACCATCAACAGTAATGAAATCAGGACCTTTTCCTGTAGCTTTCATAATATCTGCTAGTTCTTCCCATTGCTCTAATTTCCCTATTGCCGCTTTAATACCAACGGGTAATCCTGTTGCTTCTGCAATTTGCTCAATAAAATCTAACATTTCAGGAACATTACTAAATGCCTTGTGATTTGGCGGAGATAGTACATCTTTACCAACTTCAACTCCTCTAATTTTAGCTATTTCTGGAGTTATTTTAGCTCCTGGTAAAACACCTCCTTTTCCTGGTTTTGCTCCTTGTGAAAGTTTTACTTCAATAGCACGAATAAAAGGATTGTCCTCTACTAGTTTTATTAACTTTTCCATAGAAAAACCGCCATCTGCCGCGCGAACACCAAAATATCCTGTTCCAAAATGAAAAACAACATCTCCACCATGACTGTGGTGTGGAGATAAACCTCCTTCACCTGTATTATGATAAGCACCAGCAATTTTAATACCTTTATTCATAGATTCCACAGCTTTAGCTGAAAGAGAACCAAAACTCATAGCAGAAACATTAATTACCGAAGCTGGTCTAAATGGTTTTTTACGTTGGTTAAATTCACCCATTATTTTTGCACAAGGTAAAAAGCAATGATCTATAGTATTTGGATGGTTTGGACCAATTTCATAAGGCATCATCGCATTATTGATAAAAATATGTTGGTGTGCATAAATATCTCTATCGGTACCAAAACCTTCGTAGTTATTTTCGTGTTTTGCAGAAGCGTAAATCCAACCACGTTCAATGCGATTGAATGGTAGCTCTTCTCTGTTGTTAGCAACAAAATATTGACGAATTTCTGGTCCGATGCTTTCAAACAGATAACGAACATGACCAACAATAGGAAAGTTATGGCTAATCGTGTGTGATTTTTGAACAAAGACATCTCGAATAGCTACTAATACTAAACCTATGATTATCCACATCCACCAAGATATAGCACTTAAAAAATTGAAAAGAGTTTCCATTTTGAATGTTTTTTGTTCAAAAATATAAATTAAAAGGGGATGTACTTTATAAAAAGTAAAAAAACCATTTTAAAGTTTAAAATTAAAAGTTAATACTTTCACTGGATGCTTTTTTAAATCTATTAAAAAGGTAAAGTGAAATTGTTTGGAAGATAATTTCAATGTAAAGACTGAAAAACAATCACTTCTAATAACGTGTTGATTATCAGTATTTAATATTGGTTTTACGTACTACGTACCCCTACGTAAATTGATGCGGCTCTAATGCTTTATCAATGGGAATGTGATAATTTGCATGATAAAGTTGATCGCTATTAAGCAATACCTAACATTTTATTACTATACCCAATGAAAAGAAAACTACTTATTTTAACAATATGTCTGTTTATATTCTTTTGCGCAAATGCACAATACACTTCTATTCCAGATTCAAATTTTGAGCAAGAATTAATAAACGATGGTCATTGGTTAAGATATTCAAAAATAAAAAAAAGGAAGCAATACTGTAATTGTTTATAATTATTAATAATTCTGAAGCATAAAAACACAGGGATTGGTTATTTTCACGTTTTATAAAAGGAAAGAGATTTGGAGAAGTATTTAAGTCAGTTAAACGAAGCACAATTAGCACCAACTATTCAAAAAGATGGTCCTATGATTGTCATTGCAGGAGCAGGTTCCGGTAAAACACGTGTGCTTACCTATAGAATTGCATATTTAATGAGTCAAGGTGTAGACTCGTTTAACATATTAGCACTAACCTTTACCAATAAGGCTGCTAAAGAAATGAAAGAACGTATTTCCACTATTGTTGGTAATGAAGCCAAGAATTTATGGATGGGAACGTTTCACTCTGTATTTGCTAAAATCCTTCGTTTTGAAGGACACCATTTAGGATTTCCAAGTAATTTCACCATTTATGACGCGCAAGATTCACAGCGTCTTTTGGGTTCTATTATAAAAGAAATGGGCCTAGAAAAAGATATCTATAAAACCAAACAGGTTTTTAGTAGAATATCTTCCTATAAAAATAATTTAATCACCGTTAAAGCATACTTTAAGAACCCAGAATTAATGGAAGCCGATGTCATGACACGACGACCAAAAATGGGAGAGATTTACAAAGAATATGTAGATCGTTGTTTTAAAGCGGGTTGTATGGATTTTGATGATTTGTTACTGCGTACCAATGAGTTGTTAACGCGTTTTCCTAATGTTTTAGCACAATATCAAGATAAGTTTAGATATATCTTAGTAGATGAGTACCAAGATACAAACCATAGTCAATACCTTATTGTTCGTGCATTAGCAGATCGTTTTCAAAATATATGTGTGGTAGGAGATGATGCGCAAAGTATTTACGCCTTCCGTGGTGCAAATATTAATAATATCTTGAATTTCCAGAAGGATTACGATGATGTGAAACTTTTTAGACTAGAACAAAATTATCGCTCTACAAAAAACATAGTTGGTGCTGCCAATTCGGTTATTGAACATAATAAAACCAAAATTGATAAAGTAGTTTGGACCGCAAATGACGAAGGAGAAAAGGTAAAAGTAAATCGTTCCTTAACCGATGGTGATGAAGGACGTTTTGTTGCAGGAACTATTTGGGACGAAAAAATGAATAAGCAATTACACAACAGTGATTTTGCCGTTTTATATCGTACCAATGCGCAATCTCGTTCTATTGAAGATGCCTTACGTAAACGCGATATTCCGTATCGTATTTATGGCGGACTGTCCTTTTACCAGCGTAAAGAAATTAAAGATGTAACGGCGTATTTACGTTTAATACTTAATCCTGCAGATGAGGAAGCACTAAAACGTGTTATTAATTATCCTGCAAGGGGAATTGGACAAACCACTATAGACCGACTTGTAGTTGCTGCCAATGGTTATGGTAAAACCATGTTTGAAGTTTTACAAAACCTAGATAAAGTAGAAATTAATATCAATAACGGAACGAAAAATAAGTTGCGTGATTTTGTGACTTTAATTGAAAGTTACCAAGTAATGAATCAAACGGCAAATGCATTTGATTTAGCAGAACATGTTACTAAAAGTAGCGGATTAATACGCGAATTTAATAAAGACGGTACACCAGAAGGTATTGTGCGTTTAGATAACGTACAAGAACTTTTAAATGGTATTAAAGATTTTGTGGAAGGACAAATGGAACTAGCAGATGCTGGAGACTCTTTGGCTGAATTTTTAGAAGATGTAGCCCTTGCTACAGATTTAGATGCTGATAAAGGCGACGCAGATCACGTAGCATTAATGACCATTCACTTAGCAAAAGGATTAGAGTTTAATAATGTATTTATAGTTGGTTTAGAAGAAGATTTATTCCCTAGTGCTATGAGTATGAATACCCGTAGCGAACTAGAGGAGGAGCGTCGTTTGTTTTATGTGGCACTTACTAGAGCCGAAAAACAAGCCTACTTAACCTATGCTTTGTCTCGTTACAGATGGGGAAAATTAGTAGATTCAGAACCTAGTCGTTTTATTGATGAAATAGATGAGGGATTTGTAGAAAATACTACTCCAAAAGAAGAAAGACGATTTAACCCAATGTTAGATTCGGATATTTTTGGAGATACACCTCCTAGTAAAATTAGATTTAAAAAACCGAAAGAACTTACTTTTAAGAAAAAAGGAGCCGCTAAAAAAGAACCAGAAAACTTTAAAATAACAGCGCCAAAGCATTTAAAACCTGTTGCAAAAACTACTGCAAGTACTAGCGAAAATACAAACACAAATACAAACACAAACTTGTTTGATGGTGAATTAAGAGTTGGTAGCGTTGTAAAACATATGCGTTTTGGTAAAGGAGAAGTTTTAAAAATTGAAGGTGTTGGTGGCGATATGAAAGCAGAAATTAAGTTTCTAACTGGTGGCGTTAAGAAACTATTGCTTCGTTTTGCTAAGTTGCAGGTGGTAGGATAAGTCTGTTCAGTCTTCAGTCTAAATGCGCTTCAATAAAAGTGTGTAGCTTAATCGTGGTATCTAGTAAGTTTAAGTCATCCCAAGCATGACCTTCTTCTTGGTATAAGGTGAAATCATGAATAACACCAAGGTCTTCCAATTTATCACGCATTGCTGTTCCTTGTGAAGTTGGTATTAAAGGATCTTCTCCACCATAAAATAAAATAGTTGGAGGCGCACTTGCGGTTACTTGGTGATACGGACTTACCTCTTCTAAATACGCAGTGGTTGTATCTACGCCAAATGTATTCAATATCGCTTGTAAGTTAGGATCTGTACTGTCTAGGTATGCAGGATCTGTAAAATTGGTAGGACCAACAATACTGCAAAGCATTTTTGTTTGGTTATTTATATCAAAAGCATAGCTCCAAAGCATCGATAGATGTGCACCAGCACTCACACCAAGAAAACCTAGGTCGTCGGAAATAACATATTCGTTTTGCTTGTTTTTCAGGTGATTTACAACCGTTGTAATGTCATTTATTTGCATCGGATACGCTTGTGTAGTATTATCTGCCAACCTATAATTCATGTTTACAATTGCTATATTTGGCAAGTTTTGTTTCATATAAATCTTAAAATCATTCATATCTGTTTTATCCCCAGAAATCCAGCCGCCACCATGAACTAGTATCATGATTTTAGTGTCTTCTGTTCGGTTTGCAGGAAGATATAAGTCGAAAATTTGATCACTATCTGCGCCATAAGATATGTGCAACTCTTCATAAGACTCTAAGGGATTTAGAAGCATTTCATCCTTGCTATCCGTACTATTATTAGTATTATCACATGAAAATAGACCAATTAGAAAAAGGTACAATAATAAATGCCTGAAGATATTTCGCATAATAAATTAATTAACTACTTTGTAAACGTTTTTTAAAGATAGTTATTATGGCTGAGTTTATTAAAATTTATGAGGAAAATCCTAATAGTAAGATGATTAGGAAGGTAGTGGACGTGTTAAAAAAAGGAGGATTAATTATCTATCCTACAGATACCGTTTATGGTTTAGGTTGTGATATCACAAATACCAAAGCTTTAGAACGTATTGCAAGAATAAAAGGAGTGAAGCTTGAAAAAGCAAACTTCTCTTTTATTTGCCATGATTTAAGTAATTTAAGCGATTACGTAAAGCAAATAGATTCTTCGACCTTTAAAATATTGAAACGTGCGCTTCCTGGTCCGTATACCTTTATTCTTCCCGGAGCAAAAAGTTTACCGGTCGTTTTTAAAAAGAAAAAAACGGTAGGTATTCGTGTTCCAAATAACAATATCGCACTAGAAATTGTAAAAGAACTTGGTAACCCAATTGTTTCTACTTCTATTCGTGATGACGATGCTATATTGGAATATACTACAGATCCTGAACTTATTTTAGAGAAATGGGGTAGTCTAGTAGATTTAGTGATTGATGGAGGTTATGGAGATAATGAGGCGTCTACAGTTATCGATTTCTCGGAAGGAGATCCAATAATTGTAAGAGAAGGAAAAGGAAGTTTAGATATTTTTTAAATAGAAATCTTTTATTACATGTCACTTCGAGTGATTTGCGACGTAGGAGAAAATTGTATCGAGAAGCGCAGTGATTTGCGACGTAGGAGAAAATTGTATCGAGAAGCACAGTGATTTGCGAAACTTTAAACGGTAACAAAACATGAAACCCATCAACAACCACATCAATTACATAGAATTTAAAGCAACTGATTTAGAAGCAACCAAAGCATTTTACACGAAGGTATTTGGTTGGACTTTCACTGATTACGGACCAACGTATACATCTTTTGAAGATAGTGGAATTGCAGGTGGTTTTGAAAAAACAGAAGCAGCAATTACCAATGGTGCTCTGGTGGTTTTATACCATGAAAACTTAGATAAAATAAAACAACAAGTGATTGCTGCTAATGCAAAAATTAGCGTGGATACTTTTTCTTTTCCTGGCGGAAAACGATTTCAATTTTTAGACCCTTCTGGTAACGAACTTGCTATTTGGTGTTATGATTAATTCTTATTCCTGTGAAATTTAGATTCTGAGTCTAGTTCAGAATAACAAGATCTAGGTTATTTTTAATTCTCCTCCTTTTTTAAGAAGGAGTGGATTCCGTTTTTACTAAAGAAACGGAAGACGAGGTGGTTTTCGCGTTAAGGATTGAAAGGTTTGTTTGAGCTCATCTTTGATAGCGAGCCTTGAAAGCCTGACACTACGTAGCTTTTCAGCGAAGTAGGGTAACGCCATAAAAAAAGCCCAACCTTGCGGTTGAGCTTTTATACTTATTCTTTTCTAAAAATTAATTTTCTTCAGAAAGCGATTTCATTTCCGTTTCAATCATTTCATAGAATTGATCGATTTTTGGAAGAATGTATATTTTAGTTCTTCTGTTAATTGCTCTGTTTTCAGCAGTATCATTAGGTACTAATGGTAAATGATCTCCACGTCCTGCAGCAATTAATTGTTCTGGTTTAACTCCTAAACTTTGTAATGCTCTAACAATAGCAGTACTACGTTTTACACTTAAATCCCAGTTGTCTACTAAAACACCACCTCTGTTGTATGGTACGTTGTCTGTATGACCTTCTACCATGGCTTCAAAATCAGGTTTCCCGTTAATTACAGTAGCAACTTTTCCTAAGATTTCATTTGCTCTATCTGAAATATTGTAGCTACCTGTTTTAAATAATAACTTGTCAGATAATGAGATAAATACAACGCTTTTCTCTACGTTGATTTCAATATCTTCATCATTTAAGCCAACTTCTTTCTTTAAACTAGAAACTAAAGCAAGTGTAACGCTATCTTTTTTAGTTAAAGCATCTTGTAATCTTGTAATTCTTAAATCTTTTTCTTTTAAACTTTCTAAAGATTTTTCTACGTTTTTAGCGCCTTGAGCTGTTAACATAGTCATGTCTTTAGTGCTTTCAATTAAAGCAAGGTTGTTTGCTCGCATATCTGCTAAACGTGCTTGCATTTCTTTAAGTCTTGCTGCAGATGCGGCTTCGTCTGCTAAGCAACTATTTAGTTTAACAGTTGCTGTATTTAATAAATCTTGCGTTGTTTTTTGTTTGGCTTCTAAAGCTGCGAATTCTTTTTTAGAAACGCATGAACTTAAAAGCAAAAGTGCTGTTGCACTTAGTAATACAATTTTTTTCATAATAAATGAATGGATTAAATATTGTTAATTTAACAGGACAAAATTATACAAAAGAATGATACAATATTCCATTATTAACAAAAACTTTAACATTTTTATAAACAATTAAAAAGTCTTGTTACCTTTTATAAAATAAGAAAAAACTATAGATTTTGTCTGGTAATAATCCTTTTTCTTCGGAAGTTTTTTTCGCTCTTTTAATAATCTTGGTAATGCGGTGTAATAACTAAAATGCGCTTTAAATATTGCAAGGATATGCGTTATTTTTAATTGAAGTAAAAACTTAATTGCTGCAACACCATCTAAAACCAATCTGGTGAAGATTAAAAAGAATAGAGATCCAGATGCATTTTTGGTTAGTGTAAACAGACTATTTCTAAAGTTTAGATAGGTTTTTTTAGGATTGCTGCTTTGTAATGTTGCTCCTCCAACATGATATACTGTAGAAGCGCCAATATATTTGGTTTTATAGTTTAAGTTGAATGCTCTCCAACATAAATCAATTTCTTCCATGTGCGCAAAAAAGCTTTCGTCAAAACCATCTAGTATTTTAAAGGTTTCTTTTTTTATGAAAAAACAAGCTCCAGATGCCCAGAAAATGTTTGCGTCTTGGTATTGGTTTTCGTCTTTTTCAATGGTGTCAAATATTCTACCTCTGCAATACGGATAGCCATACTTATCTATAAATCCTCCTGCAGCACCAGCATATTCAAAGTATTCTTTGTTTTTGTAATCTAATATTTTTGGCTGAATGATGTCAGTTTCGCTATTGGTTTTAAATTCTTGAAGAATAGGAGAGAGCCAATTTTGGGTTACTTCAATATCACTATTTAAAAGACAGAATATATCTTCTTCTACATGCTGTAAAGCTTGATTGTAGCCTTTTGCATAGCCTCCGTTTTCAGTATTAGGTATGATTTTTATTTCCGGATAATTCGCCTTTACAAAAGCTACAGAAGCATCTGTAGAGGCATTATCTGCTACATAAATGGTTGCTTCACTAGAGTGTGCAACCACTGAAGGTAAGAACTTTTCTAGAAGTGCTTTTCCGTTCCAATTTAATATGACGACTGCTATTTTCAATATTATTTATAAGTTTAAAATATTTGCCACGAATACACGAATATTTATTATTGCTTACTGTAAACTATAATTAGGAATATCTTTCAAAAACTGATAACGCTCTGCGTCAAAATCCATTGCACAATAATAATGATTAATTCCGTTAGTAACCATTAAATAAGTAGCGTTTAAAGCTAAATTATAACGTGCAATTTGGTCAAAAGTAGTTTGGTCAATATTTATTTTAGCCGATTTACATTCCACAATTAAATGAATACTTCCGTCGGGATTAAAAATAACAATGTCGTAGCGTTTCCGTAAGTTGTTTACCTTTAATTCTTTTTCTACATTAATTAAAGATTTAGGAAATCCTTTTTCCTCCATTAAATATTTTACGCAATGTTGCCTAACCCATTCTTCGGGTTGTAAGACCATAAATTTTTTGCGTATTTCATCATAAATAAGCGTTTTATTTTCGCTATTTTTGAATCGAAACGAATATGTAGGGAAATTTAGTTTTTGCACTACACAAATTTATAATTATAATGTTACTTCGAGTTATTTTTATCGAAAAGATTATCGAGAAGTTTTTGTTATTTTTTTTAATAAAATTATAGTTATCCGTCAAGCGGAATGCAGTCGATGTCCATTAGATATGAAGAATAATGGTATTGCAATCGTACTCCATGTGACAACATTTAAACAATTTATTTATTTTGGACGAAGTTAAGCAACTAATAATAGACATAAAAAAAGGAAACCTGAAACCCATTTATTTTTTAATGGGAGAAGAGGCATATTATATAGATAGTGTTTCCGATTATATTGAAGCTAATGTTTTAGCCGAAGAAGAAAAGGGTTTTAACCAAATGGTACTTTATGGTCGCGATGTAACGATTGATGATATTGTTAGCAATGCGAAACGTTATCCAATGATGGCAGAGCGTCAAGTGGTTATTGTTAAAGAAGCGCAAGACTTATCTCGGTCTATTGAAAAATTGGCTGCTTATGCTGCTAATCCGCAACCAACAACCGTTTTAGTATTTAATTATAAGTATAAAAAACTAGATAAACGTAAGGCTTTATATAAAGCACTTAAAAAAGTTGGTGTTGTTTATGAAAGTAAAAAACTATACGAAAATCAAGTCGCAGATTGGATTCGTCGTGTGCTTTCTGGACAGAATTATACTATTTCACCAAAAGCATCTCAAATGCTTGTGGAGTTTTTAGGAACCGATTTAAGTAAAATCAACAACGAGCTTTCTAAATTAAAAATTGTTTTACCAGCAGGAACAGAAATTACGCCAGAGCATATTGAAGAAAATATTGGTATTAGTAAAGACTACAATAACTTCGAGCTACGTAAAGCAGTTGGAGAAGGCAATATATTAAAAGCACATAAGATTGCACACTATTTTGCCGATAACCCAAAGGATAATCCAATGGTAGTAACGGTTTCTTTGCTTTTTAATTTTTTCTCACAGCTATTGCATTTACACGGATTAAGCGATAAGAATCCTAGAAATGTTGCTTCTGCATTAAAAGTGAATCCTTATTTTGTAAACGAATATATTACTGCAGCTAGACATTACCCAATGCGAAAAGTGAGTGAAGTTATTGGGACTTTACGTGAGTTTGATGTGAAAAGTAAAGGTGTTGGTAGCAATTCTGTGTCTCAAGGCGATTTGCTAAAAGAATTGCTGGTTAGAATAATGAATTAATTAAAATAGATTTCCGCTTTTGCGGAAAGTAAACATGAAAAAACTAAGTGTATTCCTTTTTTGTATTTCCCTTTTTTCCTGCAAAGAAAAAGCAACACTTCCAGATCCTCTACAAGCAGGTTGGGAAGGAGAAAGCGTTTGCGAAATTGTACATGAAGATAAAGAAGTACGTGTTTTAAAATGTACGTTTGCTCCAGGAGTTGGACACGAAAAACACGAACACCAACCACATTTTGGCTATACCTTAAAAGGAGGAACATTTAAAATTACAGATGCAAATGGCACAAAAACCATTAACGTGAAAGCAGGAACTAGCTGGAGTAAAGATACAGTAACACAGCACGAAGTATTAAATGTTGGCGATAGTACTTCCGTTTATTTAATAGTAGAGTACAAGTAATTTTTTATAAACTGTAACAGTTTCAAAAAAAGGATGTCTTTAGTTTATATTTATTCATTTAAAACAAAACCAATGCATACTTTTTTAAAATTCAGAGCAAATCTTAGTATCCTTTTTATAGCAACATTTTTCTTGCAAGCATTTACAATTCAAGCACAATCCAAAACTTTTACAGTAAAGACTTTCGATAAAGTAATTATTAGTCCGCATATAGAAGTTGTTTTTAAAACAGGAGATGAGGAAAAAGTCGTTATTGAAATGCTAAGCGAAGATCTAGATGAAATCCATGTAGAAGTGAAAAGTAAAACACTTCAAATCTATTTAGAAGATGCAAAAACGACTACAAAAGCGGATAAAGAAAAAAGCACCAAACACAGAACGGTTGCTGCTTATAATGGAACGGTTGCTAAAGCGATTGTATATTATAAAAAAGTAAAAACCTTTTCGTTACGTGGAGAAGAACGTTTTCTTTTTGAAGGCCCAATCATTTCCGATAAAATAATATTTAATATTTATGGCGAATCACAAATAACCATGAAAGACGTTACTTTAAAAGAATTAAAAGTGGCTATTTATGGAGAAAGCTATTTGAAAATTGAAAACGGAAGCATCCAAAGTCAGAAAATTACGGGTTACGGAGAATCTGTTGTTGACTTTTTACAAGTAAATAATAAGGAAACAAAGATTACTGCTTATGGTGACGGTAGCTACCAATTTAATGTTAGTGATAATCTTAAAATCACTTCTTATGGAGAACCAACAATAAACTATAAAGGAAGTGCAACCTTAGAAAATGGTATTTCTATTGGAGAAGTAGATATCAATAAACTAGATTAAGTTGCTCCTTGGGAAAGTTTTAAAGACGACTTAAATAATATTTGGACACCTCTAAAGTCCCCTCAAGGGGTGTTTTTTTAACAATTTACCTCACTTTACTACGCAAAACCAATTTATGCAACAATCTAGGAGAGATTCGTTTTAAATAAACGCCGAATCTTTCCTTTTTACCAATATAAGCTTCAAACTTTTCTTTACGGATTGCTTGAAGCATTTTTTTTGTAAATACATCTACATGCAATCCTTTTTCGGTCATTTCATCTTGATCTCCTTGTTTACTACCATCTGCTGTTAATGCATTTCTAGCCACATTGGTATTTACAAATCCAGGGCAAATCATAGTCACTTTTACGCGGTCTTTTTCATGTTCCAAACGCATGGCGTCAAAAAAGCCATGTAAAGCATGTTTTGCACCACAATATGCAGAGCGTAGCGGAGAACTAAATTTTCCCATGAGGCTAGAAACCACCACGTAATGACCATATTGATTGGCAACAAAATGGGGTAGAAGTGCTTTGCTTAAAGCAACAGTTCCTAAGTAATCCACTTCCATTAACTTTCTATCTACTGCAATAGTCGTTTCAATGATCGCAGAACGTTGACTAATACCACCATTATTAATTAGCATATCTATTTTTCCGAATATAGAAATAGCATGGTTTGCTATAGAAGCTAAGGTATCTGTTTCTGCTAAATCTAAAGGTAGCACCGAAACATTTTCCGGATGATTACATAATGCTTTTACCTTCTCTAATGCTTCTTTTCTTCTAGAAGAAAGTATCAGTTTGCAATTTTCTTTTGAAAGAGCAATGGCTAAGCTTTTACCAATTCCGCTGGAAGCGCCAGTAATCCAAACTACTTTGTTGTTAAATGTCATCTTGTGCTCGCGAAAGCGAGTAGGTTTTAAATTAAACTTTCATTGTTTGTCTAGAGCACCAAATCATTTTTTTTCTGAAAACGGTGACTGCGACTGAAAACTCTGTTCCTCCCATTCCGCTCTCAAATCACTACTCAATTTTCCCGTTCCATCATGTTTCCAACCTGGAGGTTTTACTAAATACAAAAACCTGCTTTTTAAAGATTTCTTTCCTGAAAAGACATCTTTAAACATGTTAGTCCATTCTATAAAAGCAATTTTTACAGGATTGTAGGTGTTTATGTTGCTAACCAAACCATAAACCACTTTTTCTTCTTTAAGTTCTGGTTGAAAGGTGCCGAAAAGTTTATCCCAAATAATTAAAATTCCTGCGTGATTTCTGTCTAAGTATAACGGATTGCTCCCATGATGCACTCTGTGATGTGAAGGTGTATTCATTACTGCTTCAAACCACGAAGGCGTTTTGTCAATTGCTTCGGTATGTATCCAAAATTGGTAAATCAAACTAATCGACATTTGTAACACAATCATTCCGGGATGAAATCCTAAAAGCGGTAACCATATCCAAAAGATAAAAGTATAAAATCCGCCAGACCATGTTTGACGTAAAGCTGTACTTAAATTATAATGTTGTGATGAATGATGCACCACATGGGAAGCCCAAAATATTCTGCATTCGTGTGAAATTCTATGAAACCAATAATAAGAAAAATCGTCTGCAAAGAAAAGAAGTATAAAACTCCACCAAGTAACTGGAATGGTGAAAACCCTAAAATTTTCGTACACATAAAAAAAACTTACAAAAACTAAAGCTTTACTAAAATAGCTTAAAAACACATTTCCTAAACCCATGGTAATAGAAGTAAAAGCATCTTTTTTCTCGTAGGTTTTTATATTTTCTTTGGCAGTAACATAAAGTTCTAGCAACATAGAAATTATAAAAAACGGAATGGCATAAAGGATGATATCTGGAAATTCAGTCATTTTGTTTTCTTGTTAAATGGATATTATTATACGAAGCGCATTTATCTTCTAAGGCTATAGCGAAGTTAGATTCGAAGTACAAATAGTTCCATCTTTATACTTTGCAAAATACAAAAAATATTGTCTATTTTTGAAGCGAACTATGATAGCAACGTACAAACAATACATTTTAAACTTTAAACAAGCCAGCGGAACTTCGCGAGGTGTTTTAAAAACGAAAGAAACTTGGTTTCTAATTGTAGAACATCAAGGTAAGAAAGGAGTAGGAGAATGCGGACTTTTTAGAGGTTTAAGTGCAGATGATGTTCCGCATTACGAAGAAAAACTGCAATGGACTTGCAACAACATCGATAAAGGTTTGGCATTTTTATTAACGGAACTCGTTGAATTTCCAAGCATTCAATTTGGATTAGAACAAGCTTTTGCTTCCTTAAAAAGTGAGAATCCTTTTATTCTGTTCCCTTCTCGTTTTACTAAAAGTGAAGATAGTATTCCTATTAACGGATTAATTTGGATGGGAACCGAAGCTTTTATGAAGCAACAAATAAAAGATAAAATAGAAGCTGGTTTTAGTTGTATTAAAATGAAAATTGGCGCCATAGATTTTCAAACGGAAATCGATTTACTACAATCTATCCGAAAAGAATTTACTTCCAAAGACGTCGAATTACGAGTAGATGCTAATGGTGCTTTTCATCCTTCGGAAGCTTTAGAGAAATTGAAAATACTTTCAAATTTAGATTTACATTCCATAGAACAACCTATCAAACAAGGGCAAATTCAAGAAATGGCAAGACTTTGTGAAGAAACCCCTTTACCAATTGCATTAGATGAAGAATTAATTGGTGTTTTTGATGTAACAAAGAAAGAAGATTTGCTACTAACTATAAATCCGCAATACATTATTTTGAAACCAAGTTTAGTTGGCGGATTTGCAGGCAGTCAAAATTGGATAGATATGGCTGAAAAACAAAATATTGGTTGGTGGATTACTAGTGCATTAGAAAGTAATATAGGGTTAAATGCAATTGCACAATTTACCTATACCTTGCAAAGTAAATTACCGCAAGGACTTGGTACAGGAAGTCTTTTTACCAATAATATTGAAAGTCCATTACAAGTAAAAAATGGTACATTGCGATACCAAAATAAAGCAAATTGGAAATTGAATAAAATGCTACAAGGATTTGCATTGTAGTTTCAAATAAAAACTATCATTCCGAACTGGATTCGGAACTAATTTTTAGATATGTATATAGAACAAGCGTTTAAATCATTACATGAGTGGTGGAGATATTTACTAGGATTTATCATCATTTTTATAGTATGGCAATTAATAGGGTCTATTCCTTTAATAGCAGGAATATTTTATTCTTTAGGATTAGAAGGAATACAAAATGGAGATTTCCCTACAGATATTTCAGAAATGGCTGAAATTTTAGGCAGTAATTTATTTTTATTTTTAATGCTTTTAACTTTTGCTATTGGCTTGGTTGGTGTAATATTTACTGCTAAAGTTATTCATCATCAATCTTTTACAGCGCTAACAACCGCAAGAAAAAAAATAGATTGGAGTAGGTTTTGGTTTGTTTTTATTCTTTGGGGAGCGGTGTCTTCATCTTTTGTTTTAATAGATTATTTTATGGAACCAGAAGGTTATGTTTGGAACTTTGAATTGGTACCATTCTTAACACTAGCAGTAATTGCAATACTATTAATACCATTGCAAACCAGTATGGAAGAGTATCTTTTTAGAGGCTATTTAATGCAAGGATTAGGAGTTATTACGAAAACAAAATGGTTTCCATTATTTTTCACCTCTATTGTTTTTGGGTTAATGCATTTAGCAAATCCGGAAGTAGAGCAACTAGGTTACATTATTATGGTGTATTATATTGGTACCGGATTCTTTTTAGGTATTATGACACTTATGGATGATGGTTTAGAACTAGCCTTAGGATTTCATGCTGCTAATAATTTATTTACCGCTTTATTAGTAACAGCAGATTGGACCGCTTTTCAAACAAATTCACTTTTTAAAGATGTTTCTGAACCTACTTCGGCAGGATTTATGGATGTTTTTATGCCTGTTTTTATCATTTTTCCTATTATTCTTTTTATTCTAGCTAAAAAATATAAATGGAGCAATTGGAGTGAAAAACTTTTAGGACGTGTTGCGGAACCAGTAAAAGAGGATTATAAAATAATAGATAGTGATTCCAGCATATAATAAAATACACAATCGTTTTAAATTAAATAGCAGCTCTTTTTTATATGAAGATCTTGAAGAAGTAGCCTATAGTTATGTAAAAGAAGGCTTGCCTTTTGAGAAGGAAATAGGCAATTTTTTGATTGATTGGTTAGACGATAAAGACTATGTTTTTGTACAAACTTCGGGATCAACAGGAAAGCCAAAATCTATAAAACTGCAAAAGCAAGCCATGGTACATTCGGCAATTGCAACTGGTGATTTTTTTAAATTAAAACCTGGAGATACAGCCTTGCATTGTTTGCCAAGTCAATATATAGCAGGAAAAATGATGCTAGTTCGTGCTATGATTTTAGGTTTAGAGTTGGATATTACAGAACCAACTAGTCAGCCAGTATTTGATTATGAAAAACATTACGATTTTTGCGCAATGGTACCTTTGCAACTTCAAAAAGTGAGAACGTATTGTAATAATATCAAAAGTCTAATTGTTGGAGGAGCTTCGGTTTCTAGTAGTTTAAAAGAAGCAATTCAAGGAATCAAAACCAATGTATTTGAAACCTATGGAATGACGGAAACCATCACACATATTGCTGTTAAGAAGATTAATAATTTTAAAATTGAAACAGAATGTCATGCTGAACTTGTCGAAGCATCTCATTTCAAAACCCTTCCCAATATTCATATTTCTCAAGACGAAAGAAATTGTTTAATAATAGAAGCACCAAAGCTTTCTAAGGATAAAATAATAACCAATGATGTTGTAAAATTACATTCTGAAACTTCTTTTGAATGGTTTGGTAGATATGACAATGTGGTAAATTCTGGAGGAGTAAAATTATTTCCAGAACAGATTGAAGCAAAGCTAGAGTCTAAAATGAGTACTCGTTTTTTTATTAGTAAAGAAAAAGAGGAAACGCTTGGAGAATGCATCATTTTAGTAGTGGAAAGCAAAAGTAATACTGTGGATACTTCCGTTTTTCCTGGATTAACAAAATTTGAAATCCCGAAGAAAATCTATTCCGTAGAAAAATTTATAGAAAGTGCTAACGGTAAAATTCTTCGTCAGCAAACTTTAAAAAGCTTAAAATAGTATTTCACGCATTGAAAAGCATCGTTCACGCATTTGCGATTTTGTAACCTAAAGGTAAGGCATAAGTTTACGTAAACTTTAAAACCAAACCTTATGAAAAATGTATTACAATTATTTTTTGTGTTGTTGTTTACAATGCAATTACATGCACAAGAAAAATCAATATCAGGAGTTGTTAGTGATGAGAATGGTCTACCACTTCCAGCAGCAGTAGTTATTGTAAAGGGAACAACCAACGGGGCTTCAACCGATTTTGACGGGAATTATGCTATAAAAGCAAATGAAAAAGATACTTTAATATTTAGCTATGTTGGCTATGTTAACAAATCTGAAATTGTTGGTAAATCGAATATCATTAATGTTTCCCTACAAGCAGACAATACATTAGACGAAGTGGTTGTTACTGCTTTAGGAATTAAAAGATACAGAAATAAACCTCAGACGGCCATGGAGGTTGTGAGAGCAGCGGAGTTGAATCAATCTTCCAATCCTAATATTATTCAAAGTTTAACTGGTAAAGTTTCAGGACTGCAAATTAACACTAAAAATAAGAATCAAAATCCACCTACTCGTATTGTTCTACGTGGCAATCGTTCTACAGCAGGTAACAATAAAGCGGTAATTGTTATTGATGGTAAAATTGCTTCAGAAGAAGAATTAAGTAAGCTAAAACCTAATAAAATAAAAGAAGTCAATGTTTTAAAAGGAGCAAATGGTGCTGCTTTATATGGAACTAGTGGTGGAAGTGGCGTTATTGTAGTGAACACCAAAAAAGGATCCTATCAAGCGAAGCAACAGTTAAAAGTACTTAATGAATCGTATACAAAAATTCATGAAAATAAATTTAAAACCACAAGTGATTCACCTGTATCTACTTTTTCTATTGATGTGGATAAAGCTTCTTATAGCAATGTTAGAAGAATGATTAATAATGGGCAAAATATTCCTGCAGATGCTGTGAAAATTGAAGAAATGGTAAATTATTTCGATTATGACTATAAGCAACCAACAGGAGAGCATCCTTTTTCAATTCAAACAGAATTAGCAGTAACACCTTGGAATAGCCAAACCAAATTAGTAAAAATAGGTTTACAAGGTAAAACGTATAGCAACCAAGAATTACCAGCAAGCAACCTTACTTTTTTGATAGATGTTTCCGGTTCTATGAGCTCACAAAATAAATTACCTTTATTAAAATCAGCTTTTAAATTATTAGTAAATCAGTTACGTGAACAGGATAAAGTATCCATAGTTGTTTATGCAGGAGCTGCTGGAGTTGTACTAGAACCAACTTCTGGAAAAGATAAAAAGAAGATTTTAAAAGCATTACATAAATTACAATCAGGAGGATCTACTGCTGGAGGAGAAGGCATTGAACTTGCGTATGCTTTAGCAGAAAAGAACTTTAAAAAGAAAGGTAATAACCGAGTGATTCTTGCAACAGATGGCGATTTTAATGTTGGAGCTTCTAGTGATGCCGATATGCAAACCTTAATTGAAGAAAAGCGTAAATCAGGAGTGTTTTTATCTGTTTTAGGATTTGGTTATGGAAACTATAAAGATTCTAAATTGGAAACATTAGCCGATAAAGGAAATGGGAATCATGCATTTATTGATACCATGCAAGAAGCACAAAAAGTGTTTGGAAAAGAATTTGGAGGTACATTGTATACTATTGCAAAAGACGTGAAAATTCAAGTGGAATTTAATCCGAGTAAAGTACAAGCATATAGATTGATTGGATATGAAAATAGAATGCTAGAAAATGAAGATTTTATGGATGATACAAAAGATGCTGGCGAATTAGGTAGCGGACATACAGTAACTGCTTTATATGAAGTGATTCCGGTAGGTGTAGATAGTGCATATTTAAAAAGTATTTCGGATTTAAAATATACAAAAACAGAAGTATCTACTCATTTTCAAGATGAATTATTAACGGTAAAGTTTCGATATAAAAAACCAGATGGTAAGAAAAGCATAGAAATGGTACATGTGCAAAAAGACATCGTTGATACTGCTTCTCCAGATATGCAGTTTGCAGCAGCTGTGGCTTTATTTGGTATGCAATTAAGACAGTCTCAATTCTATAATAATTCGAGTGTTGAAGATGTTATTTCTTTAGCAAAATTAGGTAGAGGAGAGGATACACTTGGTTATCGATCAGAATTTATTAGATTGGTAAAGTCGTATGAAAGTCTGTAATAATTTAAAAGGCATTTGAATATATCAAATGCCTTTTTTTATTTTAAGGTGTTGTTCTATACCTGCAAAACGCCCAAATTAAATTTCTTCTCAATAGGAGCATGGTCTGCAGCTTCAATTCCCATACTAATCCAAGTTCTGGTGTCTAATGGATTGATAACAGCGTCTGTCCAAATTCTGGAAGCCGCATAATAAGGTGATACTTGATTGTCGTATCTATCTTTTATTTTATTAAAAAGTTCTGCTTCTTTTTCTGGTGTAATTTCTTCTCCTTTTTTAAGTAAGGATGCTTTTTCAATTTGTAATAAAACTTTAGCAGCAGAATTACCACTCATTACGGCAAGTTCTGCACTTGGCCAAGCAACAATAAGTCTTGGGTCATAGGCTTTTCCACACATAGCGTAGTTTCCAGCTCCATAACTATTACCAATAATAATTGTGAATTTTGGAACTACAGAGTTACTAACCGCATTTACCATTTTTGCACCATCTTTAATGATTCCTCCATGTTCACTTTTGCTTCCAACCATAAAACCAGTAACATCTTGTAAAAATACTAATGGAATTTTCTTCTGATTGCAATTCGCAATAAAACGCGTCGCTTTATCTGCACTGTCATTATAAATCACACCACCAAACTGCATTTCGCCTTTTGCATTTTTGACTAGTTTTCGCTGATTGGCAACAATCCCAACAGCCCAACCATCAATTCTTGCATAAGCAGTGATAATCGATTTTCCGTAGCCAGCTTTATATTCGTCATACTCCGAGTTGTCTACCAAACGTTTAATAATCTCGAACATATCATATTGATCTGCTCTCGATTTTGGAAGAATTCCGAAAATATCCTCTTGGTTTTCCAAAGGTTTTATTGCTTTCGCTCTATTAAAACCAGCTTTGTCATAATCACCAATTTTATCGATTAGCCTTTTAATAGTATCTAAAGCGTCTTTATCATCTTTCGCTTTATAATCGGTAACACCAGAGATTTCACAATGTGTAGTTGCTCCACCAAGTGTTTCGTTGTCAATACTTTCACCAATTGCAGCTTTTACCAAATAGCTTCCTGCAAGAAAAATACTTCCTGTTTTGTCTACTATTAAGGCCTCGTCACTCATTATAGGTAAATACGCTCCTCCAGCAACACAGCTTCCCATAACTGCAGAAATTTGCGTAATTCCCATGCTACTCATCACAGCATTGTTTCTAAAAATGCGTCCGAAGTGTTCTTTATCTGGAAAAATTTCATCTTGCATTGGTAAATAAACACCTGCAGAATCTACTAAGTATATTATTGGTAATCTGTTTTCTATCGAAATTTCTTGTGCCCGTAAATTCTTTTTTCCTGTGATAGGAAACCAAGCTCCGGCTTTCACTGTAGCATCATTTGCAACAACAACACATTGCTTTCCTTTTACGTATCCAATTTTAACAACTACTCCTCCTGAAGGACATCCACCATGTTCTTCATACATGCCATCTCCTGCAAAAGCACCAATTTCTATGGACTTCGCTTTAGAATCTAATAGGTAATCGACACGCTCTCTAGCGGTCATTTTACCTTTTGCATGATGTTTATCAATACGTTTTTGTCCGCCACCAAGTTTAACTTTGGCGAAACGTTTTGTTAAATCTGATACTAGAAGTTTATTGTGATCTTCGTTTTTATTGAAATTGATATCCATGAATAAAAATTATTTGCTACGAATTTACAAAACCAAACCTTGTATAAAAAATGAATGTTTTGTTAAATAATATTACATGGTAATATGTACCTAGGTAGAGATGTTGTTTTTATAGTATATTTGCTTTCAATTAAAACGAACTGAAAATGAAAAGAGATAAAATTATTTTTTATGTAGCCACAGGATTACTAACATTATTGATGTTATTTTCCGTTAATATGTATTTTTTTAAACATGATGATGTAGCACAAATGTTTACAAGTTTTGGGTACCCAACTTATATTATTTATCCTTATGCTGTAGCGAAACTTTTAGGGTTATTTGCAATTTGGAATCCTAACTTTAAAATTATTAAAGAATGGGCTTATGCAGGTTTTTTCTTTGCCTTCATCTTGGCATTCTTTGCACATTATATGATTGGTGATGGCGGACAAACAGCAGCGTTAGTAGCACTAGTTCTATTAATAGTATCTTATATATTTAACAAAAAAACACAAAACTAATATGAATAAAATAATAGCATTCGCGGGAAGTAATAGTAAAGAATCTATAAACAAGCAATTGGCAATTTATGCAGCTAATTTAGTGGAAGATGCTAATGTTGATGTGTTAGATCTTAATGATTTTGAATTACCCCTTTATGGTATCGACTTAGAGACAGCACATGGTATTCCAGAAAATGCTAAAGCGTTTTTAGAGAAGATAAAATCATCGGATGGTATTGTTCTTTCTTTAGCAGAACATAATGGTGCTTATGCAACCGCATTTAAAAATATTTTTGATTGGATGTCTAGAATGGATGGAAAATTATGGAACAATAAACCAATGCTGCTTATGGCAACTTCTCCAGGAGCAAGAGGAGGAGCAACTGTTTTAGAAATTGCTAAAGGACGTTTTCCTTTTATGGGAGGAAATATTATTGCTGATTTTTCATTGCCTTCGTTTAATGATAATTTTGTAGATGGAAAGATTATTAATGAAGAACTAAATAAAGATATTACTGAAAAAGTAGCCTTGTTTAGTAAATCTCTTTAAGGATGGGAAATATTTCTAAAGAGCTTAATTCTACATTTCCAAACCTTAAGATCAAAGCGATGCTTAACATTATGTTTACGGCAAATTGGATCCACAGTTATCATTATTCTTTTTACAAGCCCTTTAAAATTTCGTCACAGCAATATAATATTTTACGAATTTTAAAAGGAGCAGGAGAAGCTTTAAAAGTGCAGACTATTAAAGAAAGGATGGTTGAAAAATCTCCGAATACTACTCGGTTAATGGATAAACTTTGTGCGAAAGATTTTATCGAACGAATTGCTTGCCCAAGTGATAGAAGAGTAGTGCATATAAAGATTACAAGCCAAGGTCTAAAATTATTAGAAGATATTTCTAAAGCAAACCGTAAAGATTTACTTAAAAACCTAACGGATGACGAAGCAATTCAATTAAGTGATTTACTAGATAAAATAAGATAGAATGATGAGCAATACAGTATTTTGTATGTAACTTATCAAAGTTTAATAACGACATTATATGACTTTTTTAAAAAAATTGTATATTTTTGAAGTATTATGCACGCATAACAAAATTTAGAAAGATCATTATGAAATACAAGCATATTTTTGAACCGTTAGATTTAGGATTTACTACTTTAAAGAATAGAATCTTAATGGGTTCGATGCATACCGGTTTAGAAGAAGAGAAAAACGGATTAGATAAAATAGCTGCTTATTATGCCGAAAGAGCAAAAGGAGGTGTTGGACTAATTGTTACCGGAGGAATATCTCCTAACATACAAGGTTGGACTGGTCCTTTTTCTTCCAGAATGAGTACCAAAAAACATGCACGTCATCATAAAGTAATTACAGATGCTGTGCATAAAGAAGGTGGTAAAATTTGTATGCAGATCTTGCATTCTGGCCGTTATGGCTATCATCCTTTTATTGTAGCTCCTTCTAAAATAAAATCACCAATAACGCCGTTTACGCCTTTTAAACTAAAACAATCTGGTATTAAACGTACTATTAAAGATTTTGTAAACTCGGCAAGACTTTCTAAAGAAGCAGGTTATGATGGTGTAGAAATTATGGGTTCCGAAGGCTATTTAATCAATGAATTTTTAGTAGAAAGAACCAATAAAAGAACAGATAACTACGGAGGGGTTTATGAAAATCGTATGCGTTTACCAATTGAATTGGTAAAACGTACTAGAGAAGCAGTTGGTACAGATTTTATTATTATCTACAGATTATCGATGTTAGATCTTGTAGAGAAAGGAAGTACTTGGGAAGAAGTCGTACAACTTGGTAAAGAAATAGAGAAGGCTGGTGCAACTATTATCAACACAGGTATTGGTTGGCACGAAGCTAGAATTCCAACCATTGCAACATCTGTTCCCAGAGCGGCATTTACTTGGGTTACCAAAAAAATGAAAGCAGAAATTAAGATTCCTCTTATTACTTCTAACCGAATTAATATGCCAGAAACTGCAGAAAAAGTATTGGCAAATGGAGATGCAGATATGATTTCTATGGCACGTCCGTTTTTGGCAGATCCAGAATGGGTAAACAAAGCAGAACAAGAAAGAGCAGACGAAATAAATACATGTATTGGTTGTAACCAAGCATGCTTAGATCACGTTTTTGAACGTAAAGTAGCAAGTTGCTTGGTAAATCCAAGAGCTTGTCATGAAACCGAGTTAGTTTATAGTCCAACAGAAAATAAGAAAAAAATTGCAGTAGTTGGTGCAGGTCCTGCTGGTTTAGCAGCAGCTACCATTGCAGCGCAAAGAGGACATGATGTGACGCTTTTTGATGCCGACAAAGAAATTGGTGGTCAGTTTAATATTGCAAAACAGATTCCTGGAAAAGAAGAGTTTTACGAAACGTTACGTTATTTTAATAAACAAATTGAATTGCATAAGGTCACTGTAAAACTAAACACGAGAGTTACTACAGAAGATTTAATCGTATCTGATTTTGACGAAATAATAATAGCTACGGGAATTAAGCCTAGACAATTAAAAATAGAAGGGATTGATAATAAAAAAGTATTGAGCTATCTCGATGTTTTAAAATTCAAAAAACCTGTTGGAAAACGAGTAGCTGTAATTGGTGCAGGAGGAATTGGTTTTGATGTTTCTGAATATTTATCTCATGAAGGAGAATCTACATCACAAAATATTGATGCATGGTTAAAAGAATGGGGTATTGATAAAACAATGAAAGCACGTTCGGGAATAGAAGGTGTAAAACCTGTTTTTCATCCATCGCCAAGAGAGATTTTTATGTTTAAAAGGAGTAAAGGTAAATTTGGAGGAAACTTAGGAAAAACTACCGGTTGGATTCATAGATCTACTTTAAAAAAGAAGAAAGTACAGTTTATTGGAGAAGTGTCTTATGATAAAATTACGGACAAAGGTTTGCATTATACCCAAAATGAAGAATCAAAAATTTTAGAAGTAGATACTATTGTTATCTGTGCAGGACAAACGCCATTTAAAGAGTTATATCAACCATTATTAGATGCAAATAAAAAGGTGCATGTTATTGGTGGAGCAGATTTTGCATCCGAATTAGATGCAAAAAGAGCCATAAATCAAGGTGCACGATTAGCTGCTTCTTTATAAGGAAAGCCATTTTTATATAGAATATAATTCGTAAACGGTGTAAAAATTATCTAGTACTATTGGTTATTAAACTAACAAAAAACCGATATTTGTATACTAACTAAAATGGAAATAGAAAATGGCAATGAATAAAAATACAGTATTAGCTTGGGCTACATGGATTATGATTTTTGTTGGTTTAGCATTAATTGCTTTAGGAGCATTTAGATATGATGATGTAGCAGGCTGGGGATTCGCAGCAGTAGGAATAGGATTTTTCTCTATTGCATGGGTATTTAATGCTTTAAAAGGAAGAATGTAATTCTAACTTTTTACTGAATTTAAGAATAAAAAAGTATATCAATATATTATACAACGTAAAAATATTATGAGTGACGATAAAAAAGTAATTTTTTCAATGTCTGGTTTAACCAAGACGTTTCCAAGTGCACAAACACCAGTTTTAAAAAATATTTATTTAAGCTTTTTTTACGGAGCAAAAATTGGAATATTAGGACTTAATGGTTCTGGTAAATCTACTTTGCTTAAAATTATTGCTGGAATAGATAAAAATTATCAAGGGGATGTTGTTTTTTCACCAGGCTACACGGTTGGTTATTTAGAACAAGAGCCACAACTGGATGAAGATAAAACCGTTATGGAAATTGTTAGAGAAGGTGCCGCAGAAACAGTTGCCATTCTTGATGAATATAATCGTATTAACGACCAGTTTGGATTAGAAGAAGTATATAGCGATGCCGATAAAATGGAAAAGCTAATGAACCGTCAAGCGGAACTTCAAGATCAAATTGATGCTGCTAATGCTTGGGAACTAGATACTAAACTAGAAATTGCAATGGATGCTTTGCGTACTCCAGATGGAGACAAAAAGATAAGTGTACTTTCTGGAGGAGAGCGTCGTAGAGTAGCTTTATGTCGTTTGCTTTTACAAGAGCCAGACGTATTGTTATTAGATGAGCCTACCAATCACTTGGATGCAGAATCTGTACATTGGTTAGAGCATCACTTAGCACAATATAAAGGTACTGTAATTGCTGTAACGCACGATAGATACTTTTTAGATAATGTTGCAGGTTGGATTTTAGAACTAGATAGAGGTGAAGGAATTCCTTGGAAAGGAAACTATTCTTCATGGTTAGATCAGAAATCGAAACGTATGGCAAAAGAAAGTAAAACAGCTTCTAAACGTCAAAAAACATTAGAACGTGAGTTAGAATGGGTTCGTCAAGGTGCCAAAGGTCGTCAAACCAAACAAAAAGCGCGTTTGAAGAATTATGACAAACTGATGAGTCAAGATCAAAAACAGCTGGACGAAAAGTTAGAAATCTACATTCCTAATGGTCCGCGTTTAGGAACAAATGTTATCGATTCTATTGGTATTAGTAAAGCCTATGATGATAAACTACTTTATGAAGATTTAAACTTCAGTTTACCGCAAGCAGGTATTGTTGGTGTTATTGGACCTAATGGAGCTGGTAAAACCACTATTTTCCGTATGATTATGGGAGAAGAAACACCAGACAAAGGTGAATTTAAAGTCGGAGAAACAGCAAAAATCGCTTATGTAGATCAAAAGCATTCTAATATAGATCCTGAAAAAACAATTTGGCAAAACTTTAGTGATGAGCAGGAATTGGTAATGATGGGTGGAAAGGAAGTCAATTCTAGAGCATATTTAAGCCGATTTAATTTTTCTGGTGGTGAGCAAAACAAAAAAGTAAAACTACTTTCTGGTGGTGAACGTAACCGTTTGCACCTTGCCATGACACTTAAAGAAGAAGGAAACGTATTACTTTTAGATGAGCCAACCAATGATTTAGATGTAAATACATTACGTGCATTAGAAGAAGGTTTAGAAAACTTTGCAGGTTGTGCCGTAGTAATTAGTCACGATAGATGGTTTTTAGATAGAATTTGTACTCATATTCTTGCTTTTGAAGGAGATAGTCAAGTCTATTTCTTTGAAGGTGGATTTAGTGAATATGAAGAAAATAAAAAGAAACGTCTTGGTGGTGATTTAATGCCGAAAAGAATTAAGTATAAAAAGTTAGTGCGCTAATTTGTAAATATTAAGAATAAAAAAACCTGCTAAATGCAGGTTTTTTTATTCTTTATTTTTTGTACAAATGGCCTGAGCCTAATTGGTAATCTGGAATATTTGTAAGATCATTTATTTCAGTAATATTTTTGTCAAAGGCATCCAATTCACGAACTATATCAGACTCATGTTCATAACAATATAGATCTTTCTTTATAAAAAAAGCTAAAACTAAAAATGCCACAACAAAAATAGTGGTACATATAATTTCCATCATTTATTCTTTTTTAGTCGTTTTACTATACAAATGTCCTTCTGTAAAATCTGTATATTCTTTGTCGTCATCATCTAATAAATGATCTGTAGCTTTCATTAGTTTTTCGTTTTCAGATTTTAATTTATAAGATTTTCTTAAAACAACAATTAATACAATAGAAAAGAAAATAACGCTAATACTTAAAAGAGTAACTACACTAGTTTGTTTTATTAAAGCAATAAAATGTGAAGTTATCATGATTCGTTATAGATTGTTTTTGGGCGTAATCAGGTTCAAATATATAAAAAACATTTTAAGTAATGTGTTCATTATTAAAATATTAATACCAATTCAACTGTATAACTTCTATATTCTTATTACTATTATTAACCATAGTTTTAAACAATACCACATCGCTAAAACCTTCAGTGCCTCTAAAATGATAAGGATACACTTGTTTTGGTTTAAATGCTAAAACAGCATTTGCAGCACTTTCAATAGGCATGGTATATGGTAAGTTCATGCAAACAAAAGCTTTATCAATATCTTTTAAAGCACGCATTTCTGGAATATCCTCCGTGTCACCAGAAATATAAATACGTTCTTCTCCAAGAGTAATGACATAACCATTTCCTCTTCCTTTTTCGTGAAATTTTAAAGCTTCTTCTCTTAAATTATACATAGGTATGGCTTCAATAGTATGTTTTTTAACGGTTGTTGTTTTACCATTATCTAGAATAATATGCTCTATAGCATTTAGTTCTGGTAATTTTTCGGCAACTGCTTTTGGCATAACAACAATAGCATTACTTAAATCTAGAGCCTCTAATGTTTCTTCACTTAAATGATCACCATGAATATCTGTTATTAAGACAATGGTTGGTTTCTTTTGACCTTTAAAAGCATCCGATCCACCAACAGGATCTGTATAAATCACAGTATCTCCATACTCTAAAACCATAGTTGCATGATTTATTGGCGTAATTTTTAAGTCGCTTTCTATTTCCGTTTTAACCGCTGTGCTTACTTCTGTTTTAGTTGTTAATTCTGTGGTTTTTTGGCTTTCGTTTTTACAACTAGAAAAAGATAAAAGGGTAATAATAAGTAGTGTAAATGTGTTTTTCATAACTATGCATATATTAGAGTTAAAGATAATAATCGAAAAGCAATTAATTAAATATGTAACAAAACATTATGATTAGCTACTTATATTTTAAACGATTTCGTTTTAGATACTGATATTTTTTATCGAAATTGCTTATCCAAATATAGTTCAACTTAAAACACACAACACAATATGTCTGATGATTTTGATTTATTAGAAACAAGCTCCAACGAGAAAACAGAGAAGGTAGATGTAAATTGGGGAAAAGCCATAGACCAAATGAAGTCTAAGCTGGCACAAGAAGATGATCCAGAAAGTCGTCAGAAAATCTTAAATGCCACATTAGATAATGTTGTAGACATGGCAGAAAAAGACAGAACTACATTATTAGATGCGATTAAAGATTTAACCGACTATCAAGACGAAGTTGGTATTATGTTCGAAGGTTTTTCAGCATTAAACCCAATAGAACAAAAAATTATAGACGACGCTATTAAACGTTTAGAGCGTGCAAAAGTAGAACTAGAAGATGCAAACGCTAAACCAGATACTTTTTGGAATAACCTTTGGGGAAGAAAAGGAAAAATAAAAGATGCAGAACAAGAACTGCAACAAGCACAAAAAACACGTGACGAAGCAGACAATAAAGCAAAAGCATTATTTCAACAACGTATAGAAAGCGCAGATGTACAAACCTTACTAAACGAGCTTTCTTTTAAAAGTCAGGCAGCAGTAAAACGCTTAAAAGACAGGGAAATTGAAATTAAAGAAGTAGAAGAGAGCCTTAAAACAGCTATTGTAGAAGCTTCCAATAACCATACAAAAGCACTACAGAAAAAGAAAGAAGTAGAAGATAAACTAGAAGAGCAATACGCGTTATTAAAACAAGCACGTCAAGCACTAGAAGAAGTAGCAGATAAGCAATCGGAAGAATACTCCAAAGCATTATCGGCAGTAACAATTCTAGAGCAAAAAGTGGAAGAGTTAGAAGGACTTAAAAACGCATACACAACCCTTGCCGCTTCTAAAGACAGTTTTGTACACAAGCATAATTTAACGATTAAAGTATTAACTTCTTTACGTAGTAATTTACAAACGCATCGTGCAAAATTAAAGAGTGATACTGACGAGCGTCTTAAATATTACGATGGTTATGTTGTTGCATTAAAAGCAAGAACAGATCAAGAATTCGCTGCTATTTTAGAACATTTAGGTGTGAAAACCGATGAGCATATTGGGGAAACTTTAGCATCTATGCATACAGCAAGTGCAAAAGCACGTCAAGAAATGATGGATAATATTCCGGTGCATGAAAAAGTAATGCAAGGTGTTTATGGTAGTTATGCAGAGGCTTTAAGCGAGATTAGAGCTAAAGATTCAGCAATCCAAAAGAACTTTGCAGAACGTTACGGAATCGATATGAAAGAAATTTTTGAAGATTATTACAATGCAGATGCAAATGCACCTTCAGGTGGAGGAGATGAACCTGCAGATGCTCCTAAACCAGAAGCTAACGACGACGATTTATTAGGATAGTTTAAAGATGGCATGTCCAACGTAGCTTTTAAAGCGAAGTTGGGCGTTTCCCTCTTTCGCTGAAAAGCTTCAGAGGGTCAGGCTCTCACTACTCGCTCTCTGCGAGGAGCTCAAACAAACCGTTCCATCCTTAACGCAACATTCGTGTAACCTTAAACGAAGAGCCAAAAGCTATAAGCTAATAGCAATACAATGATAGTAACACCTTTAGATTCCGCAGTACTCGACTCCAAAGAGCAATACGTTTTCTATCACAAAATGGTAGATTTTGCACTTAAAGAACTCCTAGTTGCTGTACAACAAAAACAAATATTAAGCGAGCAAGAAATCCTTCTGTTTAAACAATACAGTGATTTACTATTGTATTCGGTAGAAGCAATGCGTGTAAAATACATGTATGACGATGAGGAAAACATGAAAGTAGATTTAACAGATTCTGGTTTTCCAAACTATTTAGAATTTCGTTATCTATTTAACGATTTAGAATTACGCGAAGAATACTTAGGGAAACTGACCAATATTGAAACTTTAAAAGAAGAATTTTTAACGACACTACTTCATAAAAAAGAACCAATATCCAAACGAAAATTATTTCAAGCAGCTTCCATAGTCTATTACGCTTCGGCAAAAAAAGAATATATATTCAATCGTTTTGTACAAGGTAAAATATTAGAAGCACCAGAAAATGCTCCAGGGGAACATCTAGTAAGTTGGAGTTTTTATGATGTATCACATAACCGACCATTTATTTGCTATATGTATTTTGATTATGATGGTAGCGATGTGCAAAAAGAAAGAGACGAAATCTACAAGACGCTTAAAACCGTTGCAGATAGAGACATGAATCTAGATACCATGGCGTATGGTATTGATAAACGCTTACCAAAAGTGTTTCCTAAATTAATAAAACGTGTGGATTTAGGACCAATACATAATGTGTTTGCAAAAGATGAAAATCAAGTAACACACGCTATTTTAGAAGGTATTGCGAGTAAAACCATTCCGTTAAATTCCTATGCCATTTCTTTTAAAATAGATGAACTCAAGTCAGAAAGCGAATTTAAAGAAGGTAGTTTCTTTAGTAAGCAAACCTTTCAAAAATGGGATGCTATTTTTAGACAACGTTACGTATTTGCGCCACATAGAATCATACAATTACTATATAATAAAACACCAGAAATCATGAATAAGTTGGCGAAAGCTCCGATTCAGATTTCAGAATTGATCGTGGATAAATAAGATAAGTGTACAGTCGCAGTCTCCGTTTTCAGTATTGCGATAGTATTACATAATAATAACAAACAGTTTTAGATAAATAAAGTAGTGCAGCGTAAGCAACTGTTTACTGCGACTGAGACTGAAAACTAATAAAATGGAACACAACTCAACATTCCCAATAAAACAAAATGAATTAGATATGCTTCGTGACGAAGCAACTAGTTATATAAAATCGGTGCAATGGGAACAAAGCCAACGTGCAAAAAATAAAGATAAGGACGCAAAAGACGAATCCATATTACTGTATTTGTCACGAGCAAATAACGGAAGCAATGTGAGTTTAACGTCTGTTTCTAAAACGATTTTAGCTTTAAAAAAGCGTTTGTTGCCAGAATCTGTAGCAATTCCTATTCATTTAAATCACACGCTTTACGCAGTTCAAGAAGGAATTACATTGGGTATTTGGATAAAAGATAGTTTTTACGACGCATCTGGTTTATCTACTTTGATAGATAATAGATCTGCTTTAGATAGTGACGGAAAACGAGAATACGAAAGTAAAATGCACACCGCAACGGCATATATGCTTTTTGCTACTGCTTATAAAATTTTATACGATTTAAAACCACATGCTTCCGACGATCTATCGGTTATGAAGCAAAAGTTTGCAGGCATTCCAGAAGTCTCTTTGATTTCACCTTTAAAAGGAATTGCTTGTCAGTTGTTTTATTATGATAAATACCTTTCGCATCCAGATATTATAAAATCGGATAAAGATGTCATCGATTTTACAGTGGTTTATTTTGAAGCATTAATCGATGAAATTCAACTCCGAAAAAGTAGTTTAGAATACACCGAAACCATTGTCGATAGAACCTATAAACTAGAAAAAAGTGATTTTGCAGTTTCTGGTTGGGATAATGTATTTCAAGGAACCGCAAAAAGTATCGAATTCAATAAAATAGAATTCGAACAAATTGTTGGAAACAGAGATGCAAAACACTTTGCAAGACGTTTAACAGAACGTATGCTGAGTTACGATTTTGAAGAAAAAAAGAATCCGTTTCAAGAACTTGGTGGTTTTATGCCTGTTTTTATGGGGTACGGAATTCCGGGAACGGGAAAGAGTATGCTTATTGCAGCTATTGCCACACGATTAAAAATGCATTGCGATAATTTAGATATCCCGTTTTTGTTTCACCCAATGCCAGACACGTTAATTAGTACGTTTCAAGGTGGTTCTGCTGAGAAAATGGTAGAGTGGATGAAGCCTTTACAAGATCCTACCAAATTAATTTTTGCACCAATTGATGATGCCGAAAATAATCTGCAAGAACGTACAGCACAAGGTGTTTCGGCAGGAGTTAAAGAAGTAATTGGTGTATTTTTAAGGTACACAGAAGGTGCTTATGCTGTGAATTATGGAAATAGTTCGGTAGGTTTATTTACCAATCTTCCAGAGATGTTAGATAAAGCGGTTATTTCTCGTGTACAAGGACGATTTAAAATTGATGGAGCAAGAACCGAACACGACTTTTTAGATCAAGATCATTTGTGGTGGCGAAAATTAGATACTACCATGCCAAATTTTGTAAACATGCAAGGTCCAGAAAACTATAGTTATCTGCAAGATCAAGGTTTAGCAAAAAGTATGGGAGAAATTCTAAATGTTTCTAACAAACCAACAGAACAGCGAGTTTTAGATGCCTATGGTAAAGTAGAAAAACATTTTAAAACCAACCATCATTTATTTTATGCGAATCTGTATATGGAGATTCAAAAGATATTTCCATTCTTTTCTTCTCGTGATGTGCGTAATATTCAAAGTGCTGTTTCGCTGCGTTTAACCGATTTCGATTTAGAAGAAGATTGGTTTGATAATCCGGAAATCTATTTCAAAAAAGATTACGATACCAAATTCAATATGCTGCAAGAATTAATGCGTGCCAATATGAAAGGTTTAGATTTTTCAGAAATAAGAAGACAAGAAGTAGTACGCTATTTAGATAATGTGGCAACCATTGCAGATACCGACTTTAAACGAAAAGTAGATGCAAGAGTAAATCAAATGAATATAGATCTAAAAGCAAGAGAGACTTTTGGGAAGTAAGGTTTATGAAAGATGAAGAATTAAATAAAATCATTGATATTCTAGAAATTAATGGTTCGGAAGAACATGGATATTTTGATCTAGATTATGAACGCGTTAATACTAAAGGAGAAGAGTTTTCTGCTTGTATTAGAACCAATAAAGATGGTATTGTCCTGTTTGCTAAAGAATTGTTGATAAGTCTAAAAACTATGAATAATTTAAAAGAAAAAAACGAAGTAATAAAAATTGAGGGAAAAGATTGGTTGGGTTATGACATAAAAGATATGTGTTCATTAATTCAGCCAATTTATAAGAACAGAAGCGAAATAAATATTTCTAAACCTTATAAAAGCAGTTTTAAGGATAATTTAGTAGGTTGGAGTTTTATGTTTTTATTGGGAGTTATGATAGTTTTGTCTATAATCGGAATTATACAAATTATTAATTAGACAGTTAATTAGATTTCAATTTTTATAGAATTTAAATATTAAAAATTCTTAAGTCTATATTTTACGAAGCGGAAATAAGGAAACAAAATGAACAAACTAAAAAACATAACAAACAAAATACTTTCCAATGGATGGGCTACTTTAAATCAAATCGATTACGATTATCAATTTAACGATGGCAGTTGGAAACGCGTATCTAGAGAAAGTTACGATAGAGGCAACGGCGCGTGTATTTTATTATACAACAAAGAAAAAGGGACAGTTATTTTGACGAAACAATTCCGAATGCCAGCCTATGCAAACAACAAAAACGAAGGCATGTCCATCGAAGTTTGCGCAGGAGCAATAGATAATAATGAAGCTCCCGAAGTTTGTATAATTAGAGAAGTGGAAGAAGAAGTTGGTTATAAAATACCAAAAGCAACCAAGGTTTTAGAAGCGTACACTTCTCCAGGAGCCGTTACCGAAAAAATGTATTTGTTTGTTGCAGCATATACAGATGTCATGCAAGTAAATGAAGGTGGCGGATTAGAAAGCGAAAATGAAGAAATTGAAGTTATGGAAGTTCCTTTTACTAAAGCTATTGAGATGATGAACAATCAAACCATTCTGGATGCAAAAACAATTATGTTATTGCAATATGCACAAATACATAATTTGTTAATTCCTGCGTAGGCAGGAATCTCATGAATAAAAAAATAATAGTAACCAGATTACCGTTTTCACCGAAACAAGATGCAAAAATTAAAAAACGCAAATTTATACCAAAGCGAACTAATTCCAATAAGTGGAAAATTAGTAGAGCGTTACAACAAATGCCTAGTGAAATTAGGGTTTGATGCTACTTCGCTCACTCGTTTTTCTATCGACGGAATTGGTTGGAGTCCGGAAATAGCTGCAGAAAAAAAGGACATGCATTACCTAAATCATGGCGATGCAAATCCGCACGGAATCATCATTACACCATTACAAAAAGGAAAACCAGTGTACATTCCGTATCACACTTTCGATCGTGAAATGATGAAATTTGTTTTTAGTACTTACGAAACTAAAATTAATGATATCACCAGAGATTGCGCTATTTGTTTAGATTTCAATCAACATATTGATGCTTTTTATGAGCCGTTAGATGTGCTTAAATACGATACGGTTTCTATAAATTTTCATTTGATAAATGAATTGTATCATGTGCAAAAAAAACAATTTGAACTGATAGAAAAGTTTAAAAGAGGTAATAATTTTATAGACGAAGATTTACAGCAGCAATTATTAAATTCGGCGAAAACCTACGGTGATTTACGTCAGAGAGATTTAGAATTACCAGTATTAGAATTTAAAACAAACTCATTTTATACAAGAGCGCTTGGAGGCGTTTATGTATTGCGAGATTTTATTAGTGAAATTGTAGTTTTCGAAGATAAGGAAAGTTATAAAGAAGCGATAAAAGATACCATTCACGACGTACTAATTTATCATATCGAGCAACCAGAACTCATGGAGAAATTACGTGATCATGTAATCATAGAATGTGATTTAGATAAAGTCATTAAAACTCCACAATACAGTCGTGTGAAGAAAATGATGCTGTATAAGGAATTAAAAGAAACCAAGCATCCTATAAAAGATATTTTAGACGACAATGTGTTATTTCGAAGATATTTAAACACTATCGATGGAGCTGCTTTAAAACGCGTAAATGGCGTAGAGATTTATTTGGAAAAAATGGAACGAAGCAACGCTTTTAAGATTCATGATTTAGTAGATCAAAAGTTTTATGATGCATTGCACCAGCCGCATTCTTCCTTAAATGCAAAACACCAAGATTTAATCTGGAAACTGCTAATTAATGTGTCACCTAAAGATGTGCTGTTTTTATATTGGTACGATAAAGAAGCATTTTATAAAGCCTATCAAACATACAGCGACTCTATGAAAGATTGGGTTATAGAAACAATTAGTAACAATATCTAAAGAAATTAGACTAATTTAGTAGAAGAAACTTTTAACTTTTCACTCTTAACTTTTAACTTAGATTATGACACTAGAACTCATCATATTTATCGCATCCATTTTATTCGGAATCCTTTTGTATTGGAGAGAATCACAAGGAAATGGCGTATATCGCTTTTTTAATAAACTATTTAATGCTAAAGAATTGCAAATGAAGTCTGGTAATAAAAAAGGCTTTGTGTATCAGCAATCCTTATTGTTGCGCATCGTGTTTATTACTTCTTTGTTTTTAGTAGGAATTGTTATCGCACGATTTTTAATTCCTATAGATATTGCGACTATTTCTTTATTTGCTTCTATGATTGTTGGAACCTTAGTAGGAACATACATCGCTAATTTTGTGTTTAAATCAGGAGAAGTGATAGATGAGAAAAGCGAATCTATTGAAGATGTTTTTCATGAAACTATTGAAAAAGGAAAAGATTTTATGGAAGACTTAAAAGAGAAAGGAGAGAAATCTTTTCATAAAACCGAAGATAAGATAGAAGAGATTAAAGAAGATGTAAAGGCGGAAACGAAAAGTGCAAGAGATCGTTTGAAGGATAAAGGATTGATGTAGCAAATTCCTGCGAAAGCAGGAATCTCATAAAAGAAAAATAAACCAAAAAAATAAGATTTCCATTTTCATGGGAATGAAAACATAAATTTTCAATGATTAAAAACTACTGGAGAAAAGGAGGAAAGCAAAAAAGAATAGTAATTATAGGATTACTTGTTTTAATCATCGCATTATTTGTTTTGCGTGACGATTATCAACCAGCTTTACTATTTGTTAGAAAGTACATTTTTGTAATACTTTTAAGTGCCATTGTGCTCTTTTTTGGTTTACGAAGATTTAGAAATTCGGCTTCAGGAGGAACACGAATTGGTGTTTTGGTAATGATGATGCTGTTTTTTGGGATTCTTTATATTGCAGGTTGGCATTTTAAAATGTACGATTATATGAAAACATACAACGTTTTTAATAATCTCAATAAAATAGAAATTAACGAATTGCCTTTAACGCAAAACGAACGTATTCAGCCTTTAAGAAATATTTATTCTATGGCTAACGAAAGTGTTGGAGAAACCAAAGATGTTTCTTTGCCTCATTTAGTTAGAGTGGATGGCTTAAATAAATGGACTATGGCAATCCAACCAACAGAGAAATACGTTTGGCAAGGAATGAGCGATAATACCGAAGAAGTTTTTGCGGTATCCAGTACCACACCTTTTCCTCGTTTTTCTAGTGAAAACAGAATTTCGGTAACTTTTTCTATTGGCGAATCTTTAAAGTTTAGTAGAAATACATACAATGCAGTAGTGCAGCGTTTTAATCCTTGGATGCTATTTAATTACGAACCAAGCGATACGTTTTATATGAAAAATGATTCCGGTAAATGGGTCGAAGTGGTAAGTTTAATTAAGTGGAAAGGTTTCTTATTTCCATATCCAACATTTGGTGGTGTTATGGTTGTAGATAGTGGAGAACACGATTTTAACGATTATCTAGAACGTGTTACTATTGGTAAAGGAACTTTTATTTCACCTGAAGAAATGCAAAACCATCCGTATTTAACGAAGCAGAATACCTTATCGGAAAAAGTTTCTCGTTTACAAGCAGAATCTTTAAAGTTTCTTGGCGGATTTAGTGATCCATTACCATGGAACATGAAAACGGCTGTTAAGATTCCGAATTTGCCAAACGATCAAAATCAGCAACCATTTGTAACCGATTTCGATTTCTCAGATACCAAAGTAAGTGCATATAGTGGTTTATATCACTGGTTCGGTTTAGAGCCCGTTGGTGATGAACGTACCAGTTTAACTTATAGTGTATTTGTTCCTGCAGATGGTACTGATGCTTTGTATTATTATGATCATGCTTCAAAAAAACAAGGGTATGCAGGAGTTTCGGCAATGCCTTTAAAAGTAATAGAGTCTAGAAAAGAATACGATTGGTCGGTTAATAAACCCGTAGAATTTAGACCATATATTAAGGATATCGCTGGTAGAAAACGTATGTTTTTCTTAGGAACTGTTTCTGCTATTAGAGATGAAAGCGCGCAATTTGATGGTTCTGCAACTCCAGATTTAGCTTTAATAGACAGCGAGTACAGAGATGTCGTTTGGATTGATGCAAAACACCCAAGTCAATGGGAGAAAACAGTGTACGACCAATTAAACGAAGCTTGGAGAGCAAGTGAAGGTATTGGTTACTATTTTGTAGACGAAACAAAAACCATAGAAACCGCACAAAAGATTTTAGATTCTATAAAATCTATTCCTGCTGTAGATAAAGAGTCGTTGCAAATTGAAAAGTTACAACGTCAGATTGATTCTATTAAGGGATTGAAAGAAGTGATTAAAGAGGATTAGTTTGTAACATTTTATTATTCTGAATGACTTATAATATAAAGTATATTATGGGTTACATGGGAATGGGTTTACAGCAATGGATTTATGGAATGCAACCTCGTAAGCCATTTTCTGTAGAGCCTAAAAAAACATTTACTGCCTTACCAAAATACAGTAGGACTTTTAAATTACAGCCTTCAAAACCGGTTGGTAATTTTTATATTATTTTTTCCTTATTGCTTTTAAGTTTCTTCGTGGTTGTTGTGTTTGTGAAAAAACCTGCGTTTTTAGAACATGCAAGGAAAGTACAACACCAAAAAACCAAAAGAATAGAAGTCTTTAATAAAGAAGCTTTTTTGTTTTTAATGAAATCGGGGAAAAGTCGTTTGCAGAATAATAATATTATTGGAGCATATTCTGAATTCAAACTAGCGCACAATTTAAGTCCCGAAAATAAAGAAGCAAAGGATTTATTATTTAATACTACCTATATTTTGTGTGAAAATAATAATGCATTCTGTAAAGAGTTGGGTTTATTGGTAAGTAATTTTTAACTCCTATTTCTTCCGATTTTCTTTACGGAAAATCAAAATTCATTCGACTGTTAAAATAAGAGGAGAGCATAAATAATTAGATACATGTTGTTAGAACTGTCACTTCCTTTTAGTTAACAGGAGGTGGATTTCCGGGTAAAGAAATTCAGAGGATTTGTAAAACGCAGTGAAACAATTGTTTACTAACTAAACCTCTCATTTAATTCGGCAACCACCTTTTCAATCTGATTATTCTTTTCTATTCTGTCTAAAAATATAGCTGGCGCTTTTCGTACTTCACAATTTTGAATGGCGCAACGTTCACAAGTAACACCAACATCTTGCGTTATTATCTTTTTGTTTTCCGCAAACTGAAGCTTCTTAAGAAGTTGTTTATTTATTAGTAATCCAATACTGATACTTCGGTAATGGTTTTCTCTAAACGGATCTTTAGTGGCCGAGGAAAGCACTAAATACTTCATATTATCACTTGGGTAATTCGATATTTGCATATCAAAAACATGTTCTTTATTGTTGTTGCTAATTTCTTTTAATACATGTAAAGAAACCCAACGTCGACAATAACTTTCATTGGTTTCATTGGCACGAGGAGAATGTTGATGCGATAAATGTAGCTCTTTTTTAAGATGATATTTATCGGTTCCAGCTTTATGCGTAAATCGTAAAAAGAATAAATTCTGAATATTAAATTCTTTAGGTAGAATATTCGTTAAACGTTGGTAAAAAGATTCTGGCGAAGCATTAAAACTTTGCATTGTTTTTTCAAAAAGCGAAGTGTCAAAAGTCTTTTTATTAAAAATAGTTTTTAGTTTTTCTGTGATTAATGCTTTTGGTAAAATTAATGCTCCTGCAAAATACGAAGCATAAAAATTATTTAGCACCTGATCAAAATTCTCAAATTTAATCCAAGAGAACGTGTATAATCTATCTTCTAATTTTAAATAATTATAAGCCAATTCTTTCGCGTAAATAAAAGTACGTTGTGCATCATCAATTTCACTTGCTAATAGTAAGTTTTTGTTTTTCGGCACAAACACAGAACGCAAATTATCTAAGCTTTTATGTTTGTCTAATTCGTTATTATGAATGGTATAACCGTATTCTTCCACTAAAATATCTTCCAGGTCTTTAGAAGTAATCGGTTGCGTTAGATCGATTTGATAGGCTTTAGCGAAAGCAATAACACTTTCCTCTAAATCATTAAAATAATTATTATTTGCTTCTTGGTATGAACGAAGCGAAGCTAAGTAAAAACTTTCCTTACTAAAGTTATAATGCTGTGCAATTTCAATAATGGTACTTATAAAAGCATTCACTTTTGCAGGAGCATTCGCTACAATTTCTATCAAGGTACTTTCTTTGATTCCGAAGACTTCTAACGGAATTTCTTTTAAAATCTTGGACTGAAGAATCTCACCAATAGGAGCGAGGTTCTTATCTAGTTTTAGAGATACCATTTGATCATAAGGGATATCTAATTTCTCCGAAAGTGTTGCGATTTTATCCGGTTTTGGATATTTTTTTCCTTTTTCAATTTCGTTTAAATACGATTTTGAAAGTCCAGAAAGTTTCGATAAACCAAAAAGCGATAAATCCTTGTCTGTACGTATTTGCTTGAGTTTCAAGCCAAATATGAGCTTTATATATTCTTCTTCCATAATTATAAAATCAAAGATACAAAATATTGCGAACTTTATAAAAAAAGAGGATTTGTAAAATTTAGCGAACGTTCGCTTGTTTTATTGAAAAGTTTGTTTTAATATTGTAGAGTAAAATCATAACAACATGGAAAACACACTTTTAAAACAAACGAAGATCCAATTCGCGAAATCCGTGAAAAATTACTATCCTGAAATTTTAACCGATAATGCGCTAGCTTTTATAACTGCTTTACATGAAAAGTTTAATTCGAAAAGATTAGAGTTATTAAGTAGAAGAGAACAAGAACAAGAAGTTTTTGATACTGGAAAGTTTCCAGAGTTTCCTAGAGAGACTAAAAACATTAGAGAAGGCGAATGGACTGCAGGAAGAATTCCTTTAGACATGCAAGACAGACGTGTAGAAATTACAGGTCCTGTCGATAGAAAAATGATCATTAACGCCTTAAACTCTGGAGCAAAAACGTTTATGGCCGATTTAGAAGATAGTAATGCACCAACTTGGTCGAATACTATTGAAGGACAGCAAAACTTAATAGATGCCAATAATAAGACGATTTCTTTATATGATTCTAGAAAAGATAAGTCGTACCAATTAAATAGTAAAACAGCGGTTTTATTAGTAAGACCAAGAGGTTTACATTTAAACGAAAGACATATTCTTATTAATAATGAAGAGGCTTCAGGAAGTTTAGTAGACTTTGGTTTATATGTTTTTCATAATACAAAATCCTTGATGGAAAACGGAACGGCTCCTTATTTTTACCTTCCAAAATTAGAACATTACTTAGAAGCACGTTGGTGGAATGAGGTATTCACTTTCGCTGAAGATTATTTAAATGTGCCACAAGGAACCTTTAAAGCAACCGTTTTAGTAGAAACGATTACGGCAAGTTTTCAGCTAGACGAAATTATTTATGAGTTGAAAGAGCATATTGTAGGTTTAAATTGTGGTCGTTGGGATTATATTTTTTCCTATATCAAGAAATTTAGAAACCATCCAAATTTCGTAGTTCCTAATCGTGATCAGGTTACGATGACTACGCCATTTATGGATGCATATTCAAAATTGGTTATTCAACGTTGCCATAAAAGAGGAATTCTTGCTATTGGTGGAATGGCAGCTCAAATTCCGATTAAAAATAATGAAGAAGCAAATGCTGCGGCTTTAGAAAAAGTTAGAAAAGACAAAGAACGTGAAGTTAAAAACGGACACGATGGTACTTGGGTTGCACATCCAGATTTGGTTGCCGTTGCTATGCAAGAATTTAACAAATACATGCCAACACCAAACCAATTAAATGTGCTTCGTGAAGATGTACATATTACCGCTGAAGATTTAGTCGAAATCCCTCAAGGTACCGTAACCGAAGCAGGAATTAGAAAAAATATTAACGTTGGTATTTTATATACCGAAGCTTGGCTGCGAGGTCATGGCGCAGTAGCATTATATAATTTAATGGAAGATGCTGCAACTGCCGAAATATCCAGAACACAAGTCTGGCAATGGCTAAAAAACGAAGTCCAACTAGAGGATGGTAGATTATTTACAAGATCTTTATTTGATGCTATTTTTGATAGTGAAGTCGAAAAAATCATTACCATAATTGGTCAAGATAAAATAGAGGATACCAAGTTTGAATTGGCAATTGAGTTGTTTGAAAGATTAGTAACACAAGAAAAATTTGAAGAGTTTTTAACACTTTCAGCATACCAATACATTTAACCCATAGTATACAATAGAAAATCTATTACAGCTTGGAGCTACTGCAAATACTATCGCTGCGCAGCGCCTTTTATTTTCACCATAACAATGCTATGCTAAAAATAAAAAACACTAGTATTTATTGTATCTCCAAACTTCACAACGAAGTTCTATCGCATACTAAGGGTAAAAAAAAAAAGTCTCGCAACTACTGCAATAGTTTGCGAGACAACAATATCAAAATCTAGAAAAAAATCTTAATACATAAATACAAAATTATGAAAAATTTAGCACAAAGTAATTATAGTTCAGCTTTAGAAAAAGTAAGAAATCTTAAAGCAAAGTATGGAAATACTTGGAATGCAATAAACCCAGAAAACGCAGCTAGAATGGTGACACAAAATCGTTTTAAAACAGGTTTAGACATCGCTAAATATACAGCAGCAATTATGCGAGAAGATATGGCTGCTTATGATGCCGATTCTTCGAATTACACACAATCTTTAGGTTGCTGGCACGGATTTGTTGCCCAACAAAAAATGATTGCCGTTAAAAAACATCATAAAACAACAAGCAAAAGATACTTATACCTTTCTGGTTGGATGGTTGCTGCATTACGTTCAGAATTCGGACCATTACCAGATCAGTCTATGCACGAAAAAACTGCAGTACCAAGTCTTATAGCAGAAATCTATGATTTTCTACGTCAGGCAGATGCTATCGAATTGAATGATTTATTTAAAAGACTAGAAAACGGGGAAGATGTGCAAGATCAAATAGATAATTTTGAAACCCATATCGTTCCAATTATTGCAGATATTGATGCTGGTTTTGGAAACGAAGAAGCGACGTATTTATTAACTAAAAAAATGATTGAAGCAGGAGCTTGTGCGATTCAGATAGAAAACCAGGTGTCGGATGCAAAACAATGCGGACATCAAGATGGAAAGGTAACCGTGCCACATGAAGATTTTATAGCGAAATTAAATGCTATTCGTTATGCCTTTTTAGAATTAGGAATAGAGGATGGAATTATAGTAGCAAGAACAGATTCGGAAGGAGCAGGTTTAACACAAAAACTTCCAGTAAGTCAAGAGCCAGGAGATTTAGCGTCACAGTATTTAGCTTTTGTAGAAGCAGAAGAAATTGCTATTGATGAAGCTAGAGAAGATGATGTATTGCTTAAAAGAGATGGTAAATTAGTGCGTCCGGTACGTTTACCAAACGGTTTGTATAAATTTAAAGATGGATCGAATATTGATCGTGTGGTTTTAGATTGTATTACCAGTCTTCAAAATGGCGCAGATTTATTATGGATTGAAACCCCAACACCAAATGTGAAACAAATTGCACATATGGTAAATAGAGTAAAAGAAGTGGTGCCAAATGCGAAATTGGTTTATAACAATTCACCATCTTTTAACTGGACATTAAATTTCCGTAAACAAGTATTTGAAGAAATGCTTGCAGAAGGAGAAAATATGACTGCTTACGATAGAAATAATTTAATGAATGCAGAATATGACAATACTGAGTTGTGCTTCCGTGCAGACGAGAAAATCAAAACATTCCAAAAAGATGGCGCAAGAGAAGCTGGTATTTTTCACCACTTAATTACGTTGCCAACCTACCATACAACCGCATTGCATATGAATGATTTAACCAAAGGTTATTTTGGAGAAGAAGGTATGCTTGCTTATGTTAAAGGTGTACAAAGACAAGAAATTAGAAAAGGAGTTTCTTGTGTAAAGCACCAAAGAATGGCTGGTTCTGATCTTGGAGATGATCATAAAGCCTTTTTTGCAGGAGATAGAGCTTTAAAAGCAGGAGGTGAAAATAATACTTCTAACCAATTTGGTTCCGATAAACAAAGTACGGAAGCTAAGGAAAAAGAAGGTGTACTAGCTTAGACCTAAGGTTATTAAATAAATATAATAAATAAAAAGACGTTTCTAATTTTAGAAACGTCTTTTTGATTTTAATATCATATAGAGCGAAAACGAAATACTTTTAAAACCAATTCTTAAAATTTCTGACTGTGCTCAAACAGACATCTTTTTTGCTGTTATAAAGGATATTCCATTTTAATATCACTTCGTTGGTACGGCGAATTCTTTTCTAATGGTTGTTCAATAAACCCGTATTTTCTATAAATGTAGATTGCATTTTCTAGTTTTCGGCTCGAGTAGAGTAGTAGTCTTTTAAATTCTTGTTCTCTTGCAAAATCTAAACAATGTTGCATGAGTTTTTGTCCGATTTTAAAACCTCTATGTGCAGGAGAAACTGCCATTTTTGTTAGCTCGAAAGTCCCTTCTTCTTCTATTGGCATTAGTGCTACTGTGCCAACAATTTCATTTTCTAATTTAGCAAAAAAGATATAACCACCTTTGGCTATAATATATGTATCAGGCTTGCCAAGCACCTCTTCATCATACGGCTCAACAACAAAATATTTTTTTAACCATTCTATATTTAAGTTGTAAAAATCTTTAGCATATATGTTATCATAAGCAATGATTTCTAGTTGTGTTGGTGTATTCATTTTTATTTTATCTATTATTAATTGACTTAATGGTTGTGCATTTAGTTTACTTTCTAATTTATTTAAATGTTCTATTAATGAGGAGGAAGAATGCATGGTGAATTCTTTAATTATAGAATCGATGCCATTCCAAATAGGTATAATTTGAATAAGAAAATTTTCTCCTTTTTTGGAAAGCTGAATATTTTTTTTTCTTTTATCTGTTTTTGAATTGGAAACCGCTATTAATCCCTTTTTAGATAATTTGTTTAATGCTTGTGTAACGGCAGGTTGTGATATGTTTAAAGACTCATTAATTTCTGTATTTGTAACTCCTTTTTTATTGACAATTATTTTAAAAGTGGGAAACAAATACGGATCAAAATCGATGTTAAAATGATTGTATACGAGTTGTGTTTCCTTCATCATAAACTCACTAATTCGTTTTAATCGAGAGCCTATTGCTAATTCTCCGAAACCTTGTAGTGCATCCATAATATAAATAGTTATATAAGTACTTATGTAAAATTAATATTTCCTTTTTATTTTTCCTAATAAATAGTATTATTTAATAAATATTATAGCAAAAAACAGGAGCAGTAAAGAGATGGAAGATATAAAAAAGGTAAGGTTAAATATGGATTTATCTGCTACTTTTTTTCGGATTAAATCGATAACCAACCAAATAGGAATAAGGAAACTGACAATAAAAACAGGAGTAGAAAGTATTTTTGAAAAATCACGAAACCAATCGGATTTGACTTGATTGATCTCCATAAACAATAAGGTTATTATAAATATAAAAATAGCGAATGAAAAACCTAATCGCAGGAATTCTAATTGAATTTTAGACATTATTTGGTGGTGTTTGCTCTAATAAAATCGGTGATTAAATAGCTTATTAATTTACCGACTTGTGTTTCGTTTTCTGGATTAGCAACCGCTTCACTAATATGTAAGTACGTTGCGTTTTTATGTTTTCCGAAATAATCTACAAAGCTTCTAGCTTTAGTAACTGAGAATCCACTTGGTGTCATGGCGCTACTTGGTATGTTTTCAATGGCATCACAATCTATTTCAATACCAAAAGGTTTTGCAGAAACGTGTTTTAAAGCGCGTTCCATTTCTTTTTTAAATTTTAGTTCTCTTCGAACAGCAATGGCTTCAAACGTATTAAAAGCAATCCGTTTTTGTTTTGCAATACGGTTTAAAATATTTTGTGAATTATAGTTTTCATGTAATCCAAAAATAAAGTAATTATTTAAAAACCCTTCCGCGAAAGCGTAGCTAAAACCATTACCACTATGCCTTCCTTCTTCATCTCTAAAATCGGTATGTGCATCAAAATTAACAGCATTTACAGAGGTGTTTAAAGCGAGCGAACTTCCTTTAATATTACCATAAGCGTTGTTGTGTCCGCCACCAATAATAATTGGTATTTTGCCAGCCTTAACTATGGTATGCACTAAATTAGACACCTGTTTGTCTATTTTTTGCACCATTTTTCGAGCTTTCTCTACATCTTTCTTTTTGGTTTGATCTAGCGTTTTTAGTTTTTCGTGTGCTTCATTAAAATCTAAATGTCCTAAAATAAGGACTTTCTTGGCATGTGTAAATTGGTTGCTTTGTATATTTAACAAAATTTTAATTACGGCATGAAAAGTAATGGAAGTCCCTGATTTTCCGTGATTTGCGAAAACTCCTACATCTTCAGGTAAACCAATTAAAACATAGCTAACATCTAAATTTATAAGTTGCTCGTATATATTGGAAACAGAGGTTAATACTTGAATGTGTTCGCCAAATTTAGATTCTTTTGGTCTTTTATTAAGCAAGCTTTTTAGTTTTGTGTCGTTAAATAAAACCAATTTGTCCATAAAATGAAATCTGTTTTTTTAAGTAATTAAAAGTACATTTTTTTTACTCGAAATAAGAATTATAATATTAAATAATAAATATATTTGAAACAACAATTACGCTCTAAATTTTAACCTTAAAAACAAGTAATTATGACAGATAAGAAAAATAGCATAGGATTAAAAGTAGCTCTAGGTATTGCATTGGCTTTATTTTTAGGAACTGGATTTTATACTTCTCAATTATATCAAGAGAAAAAAGAAAATGAAGTACAGCTTATTAAAGAAAAGCAATTAGTAATGAATGATTTAAGCAATATGGCAAAACAATATGATATTGCTATTGGTGAAAATGATATTGCTAATGAAAAATTAGTGGAAGCTAAAGAGCGTATTCAAGGACTTATGGATTCTTTAAAAGTATCAGAAGCAAATATTGGTAGCTTATGGAAATACAAACAAAAGTATCTATCCTTACAAAAAGAAATGGATGTTCTTTTAGTAGAAAATGATAGATTAAAAGTTGAAAACCAATTATTAGCAACCTCTTTAGATAGTACGAAAGTTAGATTAGAAGAGCGTACGATGTTTACAGATTCTCTGTTAGTACAAAACACTGCTTTGGCAGAAGTTGTTGAAACTGCAGCAGTATTAAACACGGTAGGTTTAAAAGGATATGGTGTTATAGAACGTAGTTCTGGAAAATTAATTCCTACAGAAAGAGCAAAACGTGTAGATAAGATTAGAGTTTGTTATACGGTTGCTAAAAATAGATTAGTACAGGCTGGAGATCAAGAATTTTATGTGCAAGTAATTGGACCTAATAATAATATTTTAGGAGAAAATGCACAAGTACAGTTTGATGATCAAAGCTTAAATTATAGTGTTATTAGTAAATTTAATTATGAGAATAACTCTTTAGATGTTTGCGAGTTTGTTTCTGCAAGAGGTGATAATGATTTTGAAAAAGGGCGTTACGTAGTAAATGTTTTTAATGACAAAGAATTAATTTCAAGCAATGAGTTTTCTTTAAAATAAAAGTTAGTAATTAATCCATTTAAAAGTCTGAAGCTATCTAGCTTCGGGCTTTTTTATTTGCTTAATTTTGAAATACAAGCTTCTCTTATATTCCAGATTTCTGAATAGGAATATGGGATGTTATTATCTTTAATCCAGTTTTTAATATAGCCTTTATGGAAGGCTAACTTATATTCTCCTATTTGCTTCGGAAGGATTTCTTCTTCCAATAAAATTGCATTTTTAATGGAGGTTTGACTTTCTTCTATTCTTGTACAATCTATTATTTTATTCTGAAACTTTAAATAGCTGTGTGCTTCCGGAATATACGCTAAATTATAGTTTGCTAAAATTTCACCAACGCCAACAGTATTAGCTTCCTTCATTTTATAAATGCATAAATAAAACAGCATATGATCTGCTTCATTTTCCATAGCAATTTCTTTTAAAAAGGCGTGTTTTGTAGAACAAGTCCCTTTATTTTCTTGTAGAATAGAAGTGTAGTTAGCTCTGTTATTATTTCTTCCGTAAGGTAATTGTTTTACATACTTACAAATCGAAATAAAATCTGTTAGCCCTAAAGCGATACAGGATTTAGATAATAGTTTTGAGGTAGATAATTCAAAGTTATAGGATGGTTCCATTTATAATTACAGTATCTATGTGATTTTCGCCAAAAGCATAAGGCAAAAAGTTATAGCTTGGTACCTGTTTTGTGATAATTAGATTTGCTTTCTTTCCTCTGGTTATACTTCCGTATTGATGTGAAATCCCCATAGCATAGGCACCATTTATGGTTGCTGCATTTATAGCTTCTTCTGGTGTCATTTTCATTTTAATACAAGCAGTGCTTACTACAAAATTCATATTTCCGCTTGGTGTAGATCCTGGATTATAGTCTGTTGCTAAAGCCAACGGTAAACCAGCATCTATAATTTTTCTAGCAGGAGTATATGGTATACTTAAAAAGTAGGAGCAAGAAGGTAGTGCAACAGCAATGGTGTTACTACCTTTTAATGCTTGAATGTCTTCGTCTTTTAATTCTTCTAGATGGTCTACAGAAAGTGCATTATGTTTTACCCCAAGCGCAATTCCGCCAAAAGCGTTAAATTGATTTACATGAATTTTTGGAGTTAGGCCGTGTTTTTTTCCGGCTGTAAGTAAGCGATCGGTATCTTCTAAACTGAAGTAGCCTTTTTCGCAAAATACATCTATGTAATGTGCTAGCTGTTCTTTTTCAATTTTAGGAAGCATCTCGTTTATTATTAAATCGAGGTAGCCTTTTTTATCTTCCTTGTATGCTTTTGGTAAAGCATGAGCACCTAAAAAAGTAGCTTTTACTTTTATAGGGAATTCTTTTTTAATGCGTTTGATAACCCGAAGCATTTTTAATTCGGCTTCCACAGTTAAACCATAGCCAGATTTTATTTCTAAAGCTCCTGTACCAAGTTGCATGACTTGATGTACTCTATTTATAGATTGTTGGTATAAATCTTCTTCGGAGGTGTTTTGTAGTTTTTCTGCAGAATTTAAAATGCCGCCACCACGATTTGCAATGTCTTCATAGCTCAACCCATTAATTCGGTCTACAAATTCTTGATCTCTATTTCCTGCATATACAATGTGTGTATGCGAGTCACACCAAGTAGGTAGTACAGTCTTTCCTGTGGCATTTATTACTTGCTCCGCTTCTAAAGAGGTTAAATCTTGCATGCTACCATATTCTACAATAGTATCATCTTCTATGTATAGGTATGCGTTTTTAATGGTTGGAAGTATTTTCATTTCCTTTCCTGAAACCTTTAAAACGTTAGGATCTCTAACTTGCAGTAATTCTTTAATATTTGTAATGAGTAAGGACATAGATTTTGTATTAAAGTATAAATTTAAGGAAATAAAAAAGCGTTGGCAATATGCCAACGCTTTAAATTTTATAAAGTTTGAAAGTTTATTGTTTTACAAACTTGTATGTCGTGTTGTAATCATTAAATTTAATGATATAAACACCATTATTAAGTTTAGAAACATCTAAAGATTGTCCAAGTTTTACAACGTTATTTATAACGCGTTTTCCTAAAACGTTATAAACAGAAACGTTTAAATCTCCAGCAATGTTGCCTTTAAAATGTAAACTGTTTGATGTTGGGTTTGGGTACATTGTTAAATCTGTTGTTTCAAATTTAGGATTAGAAAGCGTGGTATCATTTATAAAAAGATTTAAACCATGGTTAAGATAATTAATAGCCGCAATATCTACTTTTCCATCGTTATTAAAATCCTTAGTCACCATTGAAAACATTCCTCCAGAGGTATTATCTAAAATAATTTCACTGCCTAAACCGCTAGACGCACTTCCTTCAAAACAAATTAAATCGGCTCCAGTAGCGTAACCATTTCCTAAAATTAATTCGTTATAACCATCATTATTTAAATCGGCTACACCAATAGCTCCTCCATGCGGAAAGCTAGTTGGAACTACTGTTTTTTCAAAAGTGGTAGTTATACCACTTGCATTATTTTTAAACCAAGCTAATGTAGGGTTACCTCCTGTTGGTTCTGAGTCTGATTTTATGATATTAGGTATTCCATCGTTATTAATATCTCCAAAAGCAACCGTCCAAAGATAATCGTTTCCAAAATCAACAGGGTTTGTATAAGGTTCAAATGGTATATTCCCAGAACCATCAAGACCATCTTGAAAAATTTTGTTATCGTATAATTTAACGTTTCCATTTCCTGTATAGCCAACTACTACATCTAAATCGCCATCAACATCAAAATCTGCAATATCAAAAGAAGCAGGACCAGCACCAGCAGTTTCCTGTACTAAAGTACGCATTGTGCCAAAGGTACCATTCCCATTTCCTAAAAAGTATACCACGGAGTTTGAAGAATATGCTGTAACAATGATATCTAAATTATTATTTATATCATTATCTAAATTAGCAACTTTCACTGCTCCAGCTCCAGTAATTCCTGATGATATAGCAACAGCAGGTTCAAAGGTGTCGTCACCATTATTTTCAAACCATACTAAACGATTGTTGTAAGATCCTGTAGCTAAAATATCAGTGTGGCCATCATTATTTAAATCACCAGTTGTTACACTCTCTATGTAAGATAGTGCTGCAGATCCAGTTGCTGTTAAAGTTATTCCTGGTTGGTATGTTAAATCTCCATTATTTTTATACCAAATAACTTTGCTACTATTGTAAGTTCCAATGACTAAATCTAAATAAGTATCGTTGTTTAAATGGCCAGAAGCAACAGCATATGGTTGTGAACTAGTGTTTGCGTCAATCGTGCTTTTATTAAATTGAATCCCTTGTGCATTACTCGCTAAACTTGTTAAAAGCAGACCGGTTAATAAAAGTAGTTTTCTTTTCATGTGTTTTATATTTTTATTTTTTAAGGTAAATACTTTGTAATTATTTGTTTACAAATATATTGAAATTTTTCAGAGCTATGCTTTTTATCGTTAAAACAAAGATTTTAATCGTTATTTTAAGCCTCCAACCATGTTCTCCGGTTTTACCCAAGCGTCATAATCTTCTGCAGTAACATAGCCAAGATTTATAGCTTCTACTTTAAGTGTTGTACCATTTTTATGTGCTGTGTTTGCAATTTCAGCAGCTTTATAATATCCAATTTTTGTATTTAAAGCAGTAACTAACATTAAAGAGTTGTTTAGTAATTCTTTAATAACCGCATGATTAGGTTCAATTCCTGCAGCACAATGTTCTTCAAAACTTTTACAAGCATCACCAATTAGTTGTGCAGATTGTAACACATTGGCAGCCATCATTGGTTTAAATACGTTAAGTTCATAATGTCCTTGCATACCACCAACACTAACCGCTACATCATTTCCCATAACTTGTGCACAAACCATAGTTAAGGCTTCGCATTGCGTTGGGTTTACTTTTCCTGGCATGATAGAACTTCCTGGTTCGTTTGCAGGAATAGAAATTTCGCCAATACCTGAACGAGGACCAGAAGCCATCATACGAATATCATTAGCAATTTTATTTAAAGAAACAGCTAGTTGTTTTAAAGCACCATGTGTTTCTACTAATGCATCATGAGCAGCAAGTGCTTCAAATTTATTTGGTGCAGTAATAAAAGGTAATCCTGTAAATTCTGCAATGAATTCGCTAACACGTTTCGCGTATCCTTTTGGAGTGTTTAATCCTGTTCCAACGGCTGTTCCTCCAAGAGCAAGTTCACTTAAATGTTCCAATGTATTTTTTAATGCTTTTAATCCGTGATCTAATTGCGATACATAACCAGAAAATTCTTGACCTAGAGTAAGTGGTGTAGCATCCATTAAATGGGTTCTACCAATTTTAACAACGTCTTTAAATTCTTCTGATTTCTTTTTTAAAGTATCTCGCAGTTGTGTGACACCAGGAATTGTGTTTTCTACAATTTTCTTGTAGGCAGCAATATGCATTCCTGTAGGGAAGGTATCATTAGAAGATTGCGATTTGTTTACATCGTCATTTGGTTGAATAACTTTTTCGCCTTCCCCAATAACTCTTCCGGCAATTTGTTGTGCTCTATTAGCAATAACTTCGTTTACATTCATGTTGCTTTGCGTACCAGAACCAGTTTGCCAAATTACTAGAGGAAACTGATCGTCATGCATTCCAGTTAAAATTTCATCACATACTTGTGCAATAAGATCTCTTTTTTCTATAGCTAAAACACCTAACTCACAATTTGTAAATGCTGCTGCTTTTTTTAAATAAGCAAAACCATAAACAATTTCTAAAGGCATAGATGCAGGAGCCCCAATTTTAAAGTTGTTACGAGAACGTTCTGTTTGTGCTCCCCAAAGTTTGTCTGCAGGAACGTTAACGTTTCCCATTGTGTCTTTTTCTATTCTGTATTCCATAATTTTGGTGCTAATTTTAACGGTGTAAATTTACGTATTTATGGTTTATTTGAAGATATGTTTTGTGTTTTTTTGTTAGAATATTATTTGATTTTCAGAAAATGAATACTAGGAATATTCAGAGTGAAAAAAGGGATTCGCTTTCGTATAGAAAAATAGGGGATACCAATTCTTCCGTTTGAAGCGACAGCATAAACATCTAACCAATACAAATGCTACTAGAAATATTCCAGAGCACTTCGTAAAGAAAAAAAAGAAAACCTAGAATTTTTAGTCTATAACTTTAAAATTAAGCAGTTGCTTTTTCTTTGGTTATTTCGTTGACGACTAAAGAAATCGCGCCATCACCAGTAACGTTACAAGCAGTACCAAAACTGTCCATTGCAATATATAAGGCGATCATTAATCCTAACATTTCTTCATTGAAACCTAGCATAGATTGTAAGATCCCAATAGCAGCCATAATTGCTCCTCCAGGAACTCCTGGTGCTGCAATCATAGCGATTCCTAATACAAAAATAAATCCTGCAAAGAGTGTGAAATCAAAAGGCATACCATGTAAAATCATTAAAGCCATAGCACAAGCAGTAATTTTCATAATACTTCCCGAGAGATGAATGGTAGCACATAAAGGAATAACAAATCCTGCAATTTTTTCTGAAACACCATTGTTTAAGGCTTGCTTTAAGGTAACCGGAATAGTAGCTGCCGAAGATTGTGTTCCTAATGCAGTGAAATATGCTGGCATCATGGTTGCTAATAATTTTAATGGATTCTTTTTTGTAAGAATACCTGCAATAGTATATTGAAGTAATAATAATAAAATGTGCAGAGCAAAAATAACTCCGATAATACTGATAAATACGGAAAGAATGGAGATTACTTTTCCGCTAAAAGACATGCTTGCAAATATTCCTAAAATAAAGAGTGGTAATAGTGGTACAATTACATTTTCGATTAATTGCATTATAATTTTCTGAAAATCTTTGACTACCGATTTCAAAGTAGATTTCTCCTGTGCGGCCAGTCCTAAACCAATTACAAATGCCAGAACTAAAGAAGACATTACATCTAATACTGGTGGAATATTGATACTAAAATATGGTAATAATTCCGGACTAGAATCGGAAATCTGAGCAGCGTCATTAATATGCGATTCTAAAAGTAATGGGAATATATTAGATGCAGCAAAATAAGTCATAAACCCAGAAAATAAGGTTGAACCATAAGCAATACCAGCGGTAAGTAATAATAATTTACCAGCACCTTTTCCTAAATCGGAAATAGCAGGCATTATTAAACCCATAATAATTAACGGAATTGCGAAATTTAAAAACTGTCCGAAAAAGGCATTGAAAGTTGTAAATACACGATTTATGGATTCAGGTAAATATTGTCCGAAAACAATTCCTAATACTATAGCTAGAAAAACTTTAAATAGTAAGTTCGAAAATAGGGACTTCATAAGTATATGCTAATTAATAGTAAACAATAACTATTTTATTTTTAAGCTCGCTAATATACAACCAATCTTAGTGCACCACATTTTATAACGTCTTTTTTTAAGTATTATAATACTCTTAGGTTAGTTGGATAGTTTTATCATTAATACTTTAAAAAGAGTGAATGTCTTTATAGTTGTTCTTTGTGATTATATTCTAAAATATAAATTGCATTTATGTAGAGTAGATATAGTTAAAATATAGCTCATCAAATTTTAAAAATAAATCTAAAAGACTACTCTTAATAACTCTGTTAATAATTCTACATTTTATATTGCATAAAAAAACACTTTGTTTTATATTTGCAATATCAACAAATAAGATACCAAAAAAATTATGTTCGAATTTGACCAATACTTAGGCTTTTTAGCATTCTTAACCATTTTAACTATAGGTTTCTGGTTAATGATATTTTTAATGACTTTTATTATACCTTACTGGATTGGTGGTTCTTTAATGGAGTTTTTAAAAGAAAAAAGAGACGAGAAAAAAGCTGCGCGTAACGCATAAGTTTTAAGTTTATATATTAAAAAGGGGAAACACATTGTGTTTCCCCTTTTTTGTTTGGTATCATTTTAATAGCATCAAATTTTACCATAAAAGAAACAGCTCCTACCTTTTAATAGGGTAGGAGCTGTTTTGTAATTTATGAGATTGCTTTTTAACCTGCAATTTCAAAAGGATATGCTATTATATGTTATCCTTCAAATTCTTCATCTCCACCACTTCCTCTAGAGCCTCTTTCTTTTTTCTTTTGATTAAATCTGTAGGTAAAAGATAAGTTGAAACTACGTTCTCTCCATTGAAACTCACTAGTACTAAAAAAAGTATCTGTGTTTGTTTCCATGGTACGTTTTCTAGAGTTAAATAAATCGCTAATATTAAAAGCAATAGATGCTTTGTCTTTAAATAAATCTTTACTAAATGCTATATTGGTTGAAAAAACACCTTCTCGTTTGTTTTGTGCGTCTTCACTCGGACCACTATAATTCATACTTGTTTGCCATTCTATATCTGCAGGTAATGTATATTTAGTATTTAATCGTGCATACCAACTCGTGTTTTCGTTTCCTAAATCTGCTCCGTTTGGATCTACACCTTCGGTTTTAGATTTAAAGACATTAAAGTTTGCGCTGGTATTAAATTTACGAGATGCTCTGTACATAAGTGTGAATTCAAAACCATATCTATCTTCTGTAGCAAGATTTATTGGTGTACGTTGTATTATAGATACATCTTCACCATCTACATTTACGGTTTCTCCTGTATCAAAACTGATAAAGTTAAATACGTCTGTAGCATGTTGGTAATACGCAGATGTATTCAGTGTTACTTTTCCAAAACGGTTTAAATAACCTAGGTCAAAAGTACCAGAGTAACTAGGATCTAAATCTGGATTTCCTTGAAAAACACTAGATACACTAGAACGAGATGGGAATGGGTTTATATATCTAGAACGTGGTCTACGTAAACGTCTGCTGTAACCAAGCGTTACATTTTCTGCATCTGATAATTCATAATTTAAATTTACTGTAGGAAATAAACCGGTGTAATCTTTTTTACTATAATCATAACTAGATGGTTGGTCAATAGTAATTCTTGTGTTTTCAAGACGTAAACCTAATAAGTAAGAAAATTTACCATGTTTGCTACCATATTGTGTGTAAACAGCGTTTATATATTCTTTATAGTTTAATATGTTTGATAGTGTGTTATCGACATAGAAAGTATCCGTGTCATCTAAAAGTGCTACCTCATAGTCTGTAGTTAAATTGTTAAAGTTACCACGGTAGCCTAATTCAAACTGTGCTTTTTCGCCAATAGGTAATACATAATCTCCTTGTACTAAAATACGTTCTTGATCTTCAAGCGTACCTACTTTTTCAGTTAAAATATTATTTACTTCTACAAGAGAATTTTCATCTTCTGTGCTATCTTCATATTGAAAATCGAAAGTAAGTTTGTGTCCGCTAGTTTCAAAGTTTTTTGTAAAATTAGCAGCGTATTGAATGGTTTTGTCATCTTCTAATTCTGGATCAAAACGAGAACTTGTGCTAGTTAGTGCGTTGTTAATGTCATATTGAAGTAAGCTATTTGTAGTGTTACTTTCATTATTGTTATCGCTATAAAAAAGAGAAGTAGTTAATGAAGCAGAATCATTAATGTACCATTCTAAACCTAAATTCGTATTAAATCCTTTTCTAATACGTTCGTAATCTTTAGATTCTTTAATTCTATTTCCAGAATCTTTATAAGTTGTATTGGTAAAAGAATTTCCAGGTGATTCTCTGTAATTGTATGCAGTGGTGTTAAAGATGTTTACATTTCCTGTTCTGTAGTTTATGTTTCCAGATATTCCTGCGGAAGGATTATAACCAGCGTTTGCAGTTATTGCTCCATTTAAACCTTGTAACTTACTTCTTCGTAAGATTATATTTATAATTCCGGCAGTACCTTCTGAATCATATCTTGCGGAAGGCGAAGTAATAACTTCTACTTTCTCAATAGATTCTGCAGGTAATTGACGTAATGCTTCTGTAGAGTTTAAACCAACTAATCCGGAAGGTTTTCCGTTAATTAATATACGTACATTTTCTTGTCCTCTTAAAGATACATTTCCTTCCACATCTACTGCAACCGAAGGTACGTTGTCTAGTACATCACTTACGGTACCACCACGAACGGTAAGATCTTTACCAACGTTATATATTTTTTTGTCTAATTTAATTTCTACAGTAGTACGCTCTGCAATAATTTCTACCACATCCAAAGATTCTGCATCTTCACTAAGAAATAGTTTTCCTAAATTAGTGTCAGCAAAAAGTTTTTGATCTGCAATTGTCTTTGTACCAAAACCAATAAATTCAACGGATACATCATAAAGTCCAGCCGTAACAGGGATACTGAATTTTCCGTTTTGGTCTGTAATTCCTCCAGTAACCATTCTGTTTTCCTTTTTACTAAAAAAAGCAACAGTAGCATATTCTAGAGGTTGTAGTGTTTCCTGTTCTATAATACTTCCTGTAATGGTTACTTCTTTTTGAGCAAAAGAATGTAATGTGAAAAATAAAATGCAAATGAATGCGAAAAATTGTTTAGTCATGATTAGTTTTTAGCTTAAGACAGCAAAAATAAACCATGGTTTAAATGGGTTTGGTTAAAAGTTTGTTAAATAAAAAAAGCTTCAAAATAATTAAATCTTGAAGCCTTCTATATTAGCTAGCTAGTATACTTAGTATTTTTTCTGGTGGCTTGCAAATTGCCGCTTTGTCGCCATTAATAACAATTGGTATTTTTATGAGACTTGGAAATTCTGTCATCATTTTTATGTATTCAATATCTTCAAATTCGTCAACATTAGAAACTAATTCTTGGTAATGGTCTTTCCATATAGTAGCTTCTGTTCTAATGAGTTGAATGGGCTTAATATTTAAAAGTTTAACGATCCTTTTTAGTTTTCTTTCGGTTAAAGGATTATCAATATATCTAATCACTTTGTGTCTTTTTTTTATTTTTTTCAAAATATTAAGACACTCAATAGATTCTATTGATTCTGGGTTGTGGTATATTAAAATCATAATGTAGGTAGGGATTTGGGCTTATTTTTGTTTTAGGGATTATTGTAGGTTATGTTATTATTTCAAGTATTCGTTCTGGCGGACGACCAATGACTGCTTTATCATCTTTTATAACTATAGGTCTTTCTATTAGTTTAGGATGTTTAATCATTGCATCTATTATTTGGGCATCTGTTAATGCTTTGCCTTTGTAATTCTCTTTCCAAATAGCTTCGTTTTTTCTCACTAAATCTATTGGGTTGATTTTAAGAAGGTTAATTATTTTTGTTAACTCTGCTTTATTCGGAACGGTTTCAAGGTAATTAATTATTTTATATTCTTTACCAGAATTCTTTAATATTTCTAGTCCGCAGCGAGACTTACTGCACCTGTTATTATGGTATATCGTTATCATATAGCACTTTAGATTATAAGTTATTTGTTTCTGTAGTTTGCTGTCCCATCATCATGAGATATGCCTTTAAAAAACCGCCAATATCGCCATCCATTACCGCATCTACATTTCCCGTTTCATGCGCAGAACGAACATCTTTTACTAGTTTATATGGATGCATTACGTAATTACGTATTTGACTTCCCCATTCAATTTTCATTTTACCAGCTTCTATGTCTTCACGTTGCGCCAATTGTTTTTGTAATTCCATTTCATACAATTGCGACTTTAGCATTTGTAGTGCTCTAGAGCGATTATCGTGTTGCGAACGTGTTTCGGAACAGGATATTTGAATTCCAGTAGGTTTATGTGTTAATTGTACTTTGGTTTCTACTTTGTTTACATTTTGTCCTCCAGCACCACTAGATCGAGCAGTAACAATTTCTATATCTGCAGGATTGATTTCAATCTCTATGGTATCATCTACTAAAGGGTACACGTAAACAGAAGCAAAACTAGTATGGCGTTTTGCATTACTATCAAAAGGAGAAATACGGACTAATCTATGCACGCCATTTTCGCCTTTAAGCCAACCAAAAGCAAAATCACCTTCAATTTCTAGCGTAACGGTTTTAATTCCGGCTACGTCTCCTTCTTGATAATTAAGTTCTTTTACTTTAAAACCACTTTTTTCGGCATACATTAAATACATACGCATGAGCATACTTGCCCAATCGCAGCTTTCTGTTCCTCCAGCGCCAGCAGTAATTTGTAAAACAGCACTTAAACTGTCTCCTTCTTCAGAAAGCATGTTTCTAAATTCTAAATCTTCAATAGAAGTTGTTGCTTTTTCAAAACGCGTTTCCACATCTTGTAAAGTAGCCTCGTCTTCTTTAAAGAATTCATAGATGACTTCTAAATCTTCGACTAGTGTTTTAGAGGTTTCATAATCGGTAACCCATTTTTTCTTCTCTCGAAGTGATTTCATAATCACTTCCGCAGCTTTAGAGTCATTCCAGAAATTAGGATCGAAAGTTTGTTCTTCTTCGTTTTGAATTTCAATTAACTTAGCATCTAAGTCAAAGATATTGCCTTAGCGCGCTAAGACGTGTATTAAGATCTTTAATTTGATCTGTAGTAATCATAATGTAGTATGTTTTTAACAAAAATATACTTTAATACGGTGTCTGAAAATTTATTTTCGTTTAATTTTACAGTAGTTATTAAATAGAGACCATAATGATTATAGATTTAAGAAGTGATACAGTAACAAAACCATCTAAAGCGATGCTAAATGCTATGATGGAAGCATCTGTTGGAGATGATGTATATAAAGAAGACCCTACAGTTAATGCTTTAGAAGAACGTATAGCGGAAATGTTTGGTAAACCGAAAGCAATGTTTTTTCCTTCAGGAACGATGGCAAATCAAACAGCTATTAAGCTACATACAAATCCTGGTGAACAAGTAATTTGCGATAAATATGCACACATTTACAATTATGAAGGAGGAGGAGCAAGTTTTAATAGTGGTGTTTCTTGTAAGTTAATAGAAGGACACAGAGGAATGTTTACAGCCCAACAGGTAATAGATAGTATTAATCCTCCAGAATTTTATCATAGTGCATTATCAAGTTTAGTGGAAGTTGAAAATACAACTAATAAAGGAGGAGGAGCTTGTTGGGATTTTAACGAACTACAAAAAATCAGAAAAGTTTGTGATGATAATACACTTGGTTTGCATTTGGATGGCGCAAGACTTTGGAATGCTTTGGTTGCAAAAAAAGAAACTACAGAACAATATGGAAATGTATTTGATACCATTTCTGTTTGTTTAAGTAAAGGATTAGGTTGCCCTATTGGTTCTGTATTGGTTGGAGATGAAGAAATAATGGAAGGAGCAATGCGCGTTCGAAAGATTTTTGGAGGTGGAATGCGACAAGGAGGCTATTTAGCAGCTGCAGGAATTTATGCGCTTGATAATAATTTACAACGACTTGAAGAAGATCACACCAAAGCAAAAGAGTTGGAAGCGGTTTTAACTAAAGCAACCTATGTTAAAAAAGTAGAGCCAGTGGAAACAAATATTGTAATATTTGAATTACAAAATGATATCAACTCAAATGTATTTATCACTAAATTAGAAAGTAAAGGAATACATATAGTGGGAATGGGTGAAAACAAACTTAGATTAGTAACACATTTAGACTATACAAATAAGATGCATACCTATGTTTTAGACTTGCTAAGCGATTTTTAATGATTGCCTCTCATAATCAGTAATTTACAAATTATTTAGGTGGTTTGTCGGATAAATATGTTTTTTATCGAAATGTTAAAGAGTTCTTAAAATTTTTATGATTAAATAGTTGAAGAACCTCTAATTTTGTACGAAATTAGTGCTAGTCGCTTAATTTATAATAAATTAAAACTTAAATTATATTAATCTTTAACCATTTAAATTACTTAAAAATGAAAAAAACCTTACTAACAATCTTATCTTTTGTTGTCTGTATTTCAGTATTTGCTCAAGATTTACCAACAAATCCTGAACCAGGAAAATGTTACGTTCGATGTGTAACACCAGATGTATGGGTGAATCAAGATGTAACTATTCAAGTATCTCCAGCGTACAAAAAGTTAAGTACAGTACCAGCAAAATATACTACGGTTACAGAAGACGTAGTTGTTGCTAATGCAAGCCAACGTTTAGAAGTTGTTCCTGCGGTATATGAAACACAAACTTTTGAAGTAACTGTACAAGAAGCTTCACAACGTTTAGAGAAAATTCCTTCAAGAACAGAAACGCAAACGGAAACAGTTGTAACTAAAGATGCTTCTCAACGTTTAGAACTTGTTCCTGCTGTTTATGAAACACAATCTTTTCAAGTTGTAACGCAACCAGCTAGCCAAAAATTACAAATTGTTCCTGCTGTTTACGAAAACCAAAGTTTTACAGTTGTAACTAGCGAAGCTGGTCAACGTTTAGAAGTTGTTCCTGCAGAATATGGAACGGAAACTAGAACATACAAAAAGAGAGAATATGGTACTTCTTTAAGAATTGTACCTGCATCTTTCTCTTCTAACTACCAAGTTATTGAAACGAAACCAGCTACTGCTAAATGGCAAATGAGTGATACTCCAGCTGCTGAATGTCAATCTGCTGATCCTAATGATTGTAGATACTGGTGTTATAAGAGCGTACCTGCTCAAAACATTACCGTAAATACTACTGAGTTATCTGCTGATGCTTCTTTTATTAGAACTCCAGATTGTGATACTTCTTCATCTAACGATGGTTGTGGTATGGGAACTTATTCAGTTAAAACTGTTGTAAGACCAGCTACTACTAGAGTAATTGATATTCCTGCTGTAACTACAGAGGTTAACAAAACTGTAATGGTAACACCTCCAACAACAAGAGTTATTGAAATTCCTCAACAAGTAAAAACAATGAAAAGAGTTGTAATGGTAACACCTCCTACAACTAGAGTAATTGATATTCCTCAAGAAACTAAAACAGTAACAAGAACTGTTATTATTCCTGAGACTACAAAAGTTGTTTCTATTCCTGCTGTAACTAAAACGATGAAACGTACTGTAATGGTAACGCCTCCAACTACAAGAGCTATTGATATTCCTCAACAAACTGCTACTTTAAAGAAAACAGTTTTAGCTGAAGATTCTAAAGTTGTTGAAAGTACTGTTCCTGCTATAACTAAAACAGTATCTAAAGAAGTTTTACAAACAAAAGGTGGTTTAACTACTTGGAAAGAAGTAGAATGTACTTTATTAGAGTACAATGACCTTAACATAAACTGGAACTTAGGTTCTGCTACTTTAACAGAAGCTGCAAAAAGAGAAATTGATGCAAAATTATTACCTGCTATTGCTGGTGGTGTTTCTGTAGAGATTGCATCTCACACAGATTCTAGAGGTTCTGCTGCATCTAACAGATCTTTATCTGAAAGAAGAGCGCAAGCTGTAACTAACTACTTAATCTCTAAAGGAATCAATTCTTCAAGAATTGTATCTAATGGATATGGTGAAACTAGATTAGTAAACAGATGTGCTGATGGTGTATCTTGTACTGAAAGAGAGCATTTAGCTAACAGAAGAACTCAATTTAGAGTACTTAGTCAACAATAATCAATAGTATTGATATATAAAAAGGGGAAGCTAATTAGCTTCCCCTTTTTTTTGCTTTAAACTTTCGTTATTTAAACATATCCATTCCAGGAATGTTTGGTATGCCATCTTTTGCAACTGCGGCAACTTCAGCTTCATTTACTTGTGTAGCTCTGGCTATAGCTTTATTTAATGTAAGAATTAAATAATCTTCTAACTCCTCTTTATCTTCTAATAAAGCATCATCAATAGTTATAGATTTAATCACTCTGTTAGCCGTTAAAGTAACCTTTAGCTTTGCATCATTACTTTGCTCATCTACTAAAACGGAATCTAAACGCTTTTTAGTTTCTTCTACTTTTTTTTGGGTTTCTTTAAGTTTACCCATCATACCTGCAAGGTCTCCGAACATAATTTTATAATTTATAATTTCATGCAAAACTATTTAATTTTTCTATTTTTGAAGAATATAATTTTAGAATTAATTATTTCCATTGAAAAAAACACATAATCCTCCAAAAGCAAAACAAATTCAAGAAAAACTTGTAGCGCATAAACACGAAAGAATAGATAATTATTTTTGGCTTAAAAATAAAGAAGACCAAGAAGTTATTGACTATTTAAATGCTGAAAATAAACATACTAAAGAAGTTTTAGCACATACAGAACCTTTTCAAGCAGACCTTTTTAAAGAAATGAAAGCTAGAATTAAAGAGGATGATGCTTCGGTGCCATATAAGTTGAATGGGTATTGGTACATTACTAAATTTGAAAAAGGGAAGGACTATCCTATTTACACACGAAAAAAAGAAACATTAGAAGCTATAGAGGAATTACTATTTGATTGTAATGAAATGGCAAAAGATTTTAACTACTTTAAATTGGGAGGTGTTTCTATTAGTCCGGATAATTCTATGGCTGCTTTTTCAACAGATACCGTAAGTAGAAGACAGTATAATATTAAAATTAAAAATTTAATTACTGGCGAAATTTATTCCGAAGAAATAAAAAATACAACTGGAGGAATTACATGGGCAAATGATAATACCACTTTGTTTTACACACGAAAAGACAAAGTTACCTTACGTTCTCATAAGGTGTATAAACATAAATTACATACAAAAGTAGAAGCCGATACAGAGGTTTTTCATGAGGAAGATGAAACTTTCAACACCTTTGTATATAAAACAAAATCTAAAAAGTATTTAGTGATTGGTTCTTCAAGTACGTTAACTTCAGAATATCAAATTCTAAATGCTGATGATCCCGATGGTACATTTAAAATTTTTCAGAAAAGAGAAAGAGAATTAGATTATGCAATAGCACACTATAAGGATAGTTTTTTTATTATTTCTAATAAGGATAAAGCGATAAATTTTAAGCTTCAAAAAACAAACGAAAATCAAACTAAAAAGGAGTATTGGCAAGATGTTTTACCACATAGAAAAGATGTTTTATTAGAAGATATCGAAATTTTTAAAGATTATTTAGTGGTTAGCGAAAGGGAAAACGGCTTAAATAAAATTAGAATTATAAGTTGGAATGGTAAAGAAGATTATTATTTACCTTTTGATAATGAGACATATACAGCAAACACAGGAAATAATCCTGACTTTGACAGTGATGTTTTAAGATATAGTTATAATGCACTTACAACACCAAGCTCTGTAATAGATTATAATTTTAAAACGAAAACGAAAGAAATAAAAAAAGAACAAGAAGTTTTAGGAGGAGAATTTGATAAAAATAATTATACCTCTAAACGTATTTGGGCAACCGCAAGAGATGGTGTTAAAATACCTATTTCTTTAGTGTATAAAAAAGGATTACAATTAGATGGAAGCAATCCATTGTTACAATACGCTTATGGTTCTTATGGCTCTACCATAGATCCTTATTTTTCAACTATACGATTAAGTTTATTAGATAGAGGCTTTATTTTTGCCATTTCACATATACGAGGAGGAGAATATCTAGGAAGAGATTGGTATGAAACAGGGAAATTAAAACTAAAGAAAAATACTTTTCACGATTTTATAGATTGCTCTAAATTCTTAATTGAAGAAAAGTATACTTCCAATAAACATTTGTACGCCAATGGAGGGTCTGCAGGTGGATTGTTGATGGGAGTAATTGCTAATTTAAATCCGGAGTTATATAATGGTATTTTAGCGGCAGTTCCTTTTGTAGATGTGGTTACTACTATGTTAGATGATACTATTCCTTTAACGACAGGAGAATATGATGAATGGGGTAATCCTAACGATAAAGAATATTATAATTATATGCTTTCCTATTCGCCTTACGATAATGTAAAAGCACAAGATTATCCAAATATGTTAATTACAACAGGTTTGCATGACTCGCAAGTACAATATTGGGAACCAGCAAAATGGGTTGCAAAACTTAGAGAATTAAAAACAGATAACAATAAATTACTGTTACATACAGACATGGAATCTGGTCATGGTGGCGCATCAGGAAGATTTGAAAGCCTAAAAGAAGTCGCTTTAGAATACGCATTTTTATTAGATTTAGAAGGAATTAATGAATAATAAAAAATTTTACGTATTTTTGCCCAGTTTATGTTACTTCTTGTAGCAGAATAAAACGTATTTATGGCACAAAAAAATCAAGTATTTGATAACGTTTTAGATTTAGTAGGTAATACACCGTTAATTAAACTAAATACTATTACAGCTCCTTTTAAAGGTGAATTTTACGCAAAAGTAGAAGCTTTTAATCCAGGACACTCATCAAAAGACAGAGTTGCATTATATATTATAGAACAAGCTGAAAAGCAAGGTGTTTTAAAACCTGGCGATACTATCATAGAAACTACTTCTGGTAATACCGGATTTAGTATTGCTATGGTTAGTATCATTAAAGGATACGATTGTATTTTGGCAGTAAGCTCAAAATCTTCGCCAGATAAGATTGATATGCTTAAAACCATGGGAGCAAAGGTATATGTTTGCCCAGCACATGTAAGTGCAGACGATCCTAGATCGTACTATGAGGTTGCAAAGCGATTACACGAAGAAACAAAAGGTTCTGTATATATCAACCAATATTTCAACCAGTTAAATATAGATGCACATTATAATTCTACGGGTCCTGAGATTTGGGAGCAAACCGAAGGAGAAATTACACATCTAGTAGCTTGCAGCGGAACAGGAGGAACTATTTCTGGTACTGCAAAATATTTAAAAGAACAAAATCCTAATGTTAAAGTAATAGGAGTAGATGCTTTTGGATCTGTAATTAAAAAATATCATGAAACTAGGGAGTTTGATGAAAAAGAAATTTATCCATACCGAATAGAAGGTTTAGGAAAAAATTTAATTCCAACAGCAACAGATTTTGACGTCATTGATTCTTTTGTAAAAGTTACCGATGAAGAAAGTGCGCATACTGCTAGAGAAATAGCAAAAACCGAAGGTTTATTTGTCGGTTATACTTCTGGAGCAGCAATGCAAGCAGTAAAACAACTAGAAGAAGCTGGTGAGTTTGATGAAAATTCTAAAATAGTAATCTTGTTTCCAGATCATGGTTCACGCTACATGAGTAAGATTTATAGCGATAAATGGATGACAGATCAAGGCTTTTTTGATAGTCAGAATAAAGTGGCAGCAGAAAGCATTCAGTATATAAAATAATAAAATATAACATAATTAAAGATAGAAAGTTTCCTAATAGATGCTTTCTATCTTTTTGTTGTTCATAATAGAATATAAAAACATTGTGTTTAGTGCACAGAAATATTTAGTTTTGCAGAACTAAACTAAGATTGATAGCAGATGAAAGATTTATTTGAAAAAATTTACAAAGATAAAGGTCCGTTAGGGAAATGGGCAGCACAAGCAGAAGGTTATTTTGTGTTTCCAAAATTGGAAGGAGTTATTTCTAACCGAATGAAATTTCAAGGTAAAGAGGTGATTACTTGGAGCATTAACGATTACCTAGGATTAGCAAACAATCCAGAAGTAAGGAAAGTGGATGCGGAAGCGGCAGCGGCTTATGGTTCTGCGTACCCAATGGGAGCGCGTATGATGTCTGGTCACACAGATTTACACGAACAACTTCAAAATGAATTGGCTGCATTTGTAAACAAAGAATCTGCTTATTTATTAAATTTTGGTTACCAAGGTATGGTTTCTACTATTGACGCTTTAGTATCTAAAGATGATATTATTGTTTATGATGTAGATGCACATGCATGTATTATTGATGGTGTACGTTTACACATGGGAAAACGTTTTACTTACAAACACAATGATGTTGTAAGTTTAGAAAAGAACTTAGAAAGAGCCACTAAAATGGCAGAACACACAGGAGGAGGGATTCTTGTAATTTCGGAAGGTGTTTTCGGAATGCGTGGGGAACAAGGTCGATTAAAAGAAATTGTTGCACTTAAAGAAAAATATAATTTCCGTTTGTTCGTAGATGATGCACACGGATTTGGGACACTTGGTAAAACAGGTGCAGGAACAGGAGAAGAACAAGGTGTTCAAGATGATATCGATGTGTATTTTGCAACCTTTGCAAAATCGATGGCAAGTACTGGAGCATTTATTGCTGCAGATAAAGAAGTAATAGATTACTTAAAATATAATTTGCGTTCTCAAATGTTTGCAAAATCTTTGCAAATGCAATTAGTTGCTGGTGCTTTAAAGCGTTTAGATATGCTACGTACTATGCCAGAATTAAAGGAAAATCTTTGGAAAATTGTTAATGCTTTACAGTCTGGATTAAAAGAACGTGGTTTCGATATTGGAACAACACAAAGTTGTGTAACTCCAGTTTATCTTAACGGAAGTATTCCTGAAGCAATGGCGTTAGTTAGAGATTTAAGAGAAAACTACGGTATTTTCTGTTCTATTGTTGTGTATCCAGTAATACCAAAAGGATTAATCTTATTACGTATGATTCCTACTGCAACGCACACTTTAGAAGATGTTACAGAAACTTTAGATGCTTTTGATGCTATTAGAGAAAGATTGGTAAACGGTACTTACAAACGTATGTCTGCTGCTTTAATTAAAGCAATGGGAGAATAGTTTAAAATACAAGTACAATATATATTAAAAAAGGTTGCATGTTTATGCAACCTTTTTTGTTTGTATAACTATCTTATTATTTTCTAAATCTGTGGTAAAAAAGAGATATACATCTCCGCCATCTTTAATTTTATGCTTTTTTCGGATTTGTTCTACACTTTCTGGAAAGTTACGCGTAGTAATATTCGCTTTTTCAAAACCTTCTTTTTTTAGAAGCTTTTTATTATAAGGCATTACTTTTTCAATTTTAAATGCTCTTCCAGGGAAATCTATCAAAGTATCGTTGGTATATAAATGCGAATGTTGATGCAGTTTTGAAACCTCTAGTTTGTTAGCAATCGTATGAAAAGCACCAGATTTCATTATGGCTGCATTAGGTTCATATAAATATGCTAAAGGCAAACTATATTGGCTGCTTGTAGAAATTTTTTCTTCTAACGGAAAACGAAACGTTTCGTTGGTATCTTTTTTAATATTGCAAGTTTCTATAGTTACCCCATCTGTATATCCATTTTCTAAAACCCAAAGCAATTCTTTTACTTCATTATTTACAGCAACGATATGAATGGTTTTTACGTGTTTTAATTCGTTTAAACCAATAGTAAGATCTAATAGTGGCGACGTTTTAATTAAAATGTTATTCGCTTTATTAAAGAGTAAATCTATATGAACTGGTACGTTTGGCAAACAATCCTTTAAAAAGAAAACCTTGCCTTTGCTGTCGTGTCTTCTCGAAGGATCTATATAAATCCAATCTAAAGAAATTTCATTATTCTGTAAATATGCTAAACCATCTTGCGCAATAGTTTGTATATTTTCTACTTCTAATTGGTTGTAATTATGGGAAACTATTTGGGAGAGTTGCTCGTTAATTTCACAATGAATAACCTTATTAAAATGCTGAGCAAAATAATAACAGTCTACACCAAAACCTCCTGTAAGATCTATAATCGTCTTTCCTTTTAATAAACCGAGTTTATGTTTTGCTGTAGTTTCGGAAGAAGTTTGCTCTATATTTAATTTATTTGGATAGTAAATTTTTTCCGTAGAAAACCAGGTAGAAAGTTTCGTCTTACAACGTTTTTTTGCTTCTATCTGCTCTATGATTTCTTTTGTTTCTAGGGAAGGGAAATTGATTCCTTTTAATAATAAAGAAGCAATATTAGTGTCTAAATGATTATTTATAAACGCTTGGATTTCCGTATTTAATAGATGGGTATTCAAAATACAATTATAAACCTTTGGTGAGTTTTTTTACGATTTTATTATCCGATAAAAATTCTTTTAAAATCACCTTAATCGCTGTGTACGCAGGAACTGCAACAATAAGTCCAACAATACCAAATAAGATGCCAGCATTAAGTATTACTAAAAAGATTTCTAATGGATGCGATTTTACACTTTTTGAAAATATTACGGGTTGACTAACAAAATTATCCACAAGTTGGCCAATTAAGAATACTACAAATACCCAAAAAGTTTTTGGTAAAACGATATCTTGAAAGCTTTCGCCAAGGCTACTAGTCATGGTTAATGTTAGCATTAAAAATGCTCCAATTAACGGACCAACATAAGGAATTAAGTTTAACAATGCGCACATAAATGCTATTACAATAGGATTCTCTACACCAATAATCATTAAACCAATAGTGTAAATAATAAAGAGAATTAGTATTTGAAATATTAAACCAATAAAATATCTAGATAGTAAATCTTTAATTTTTACCGAAGAGTTTTTCCAACGAGATTCATTTCCATCCGGAATAAAAGTCATTATGCCATTTTCAAAAAGTTTGCTGTCTTTCAAAAAGAAAAAAGAGATAAACAGAACAGAAAATAAGCCAATACTAAAACTTCCTAAACCGCTAATTAAAGAGTTGAAAAAATCAGGAATTAACGAATAGTCTATCTTAGAGAGTAGGTTAGAGCTTTTTATGGATTGTTCTACATCTATGTTGTTTATTTGAAAATAAGCAATTGCTTCGCCATATAAATCTTCTATATTGCCTTGTAATTGATCAATATCTAAAAGGGCTAAATTATGTCCTTGTTCTACAATTAAAGGAATAAATAAACGTACCAATCCAAAAAGTAATCCAATTAAAATAAGCATGGTTACTATTACTGCGATTGTGTTTTTAAATTTTAGTCTTCTTCTTAAAAATAGAATAATAGGTCTTCCAATTAATGAAATTACGGCGGCAATTGCGATATACACAATTACCGATTGAATTTTAAATAGAAACAAAAGGATTAAAACAACACCAAGAATAATTCCTAGTGCTTTTAAAATACCATTAGATATTTGGTTTGAAGTCATGTTGTAAATATAATAATTCCTGTGAAATAGAAGATTCACGATTCCAATTTAAAAATATTAAATAATGAGTAAAATAGGAATCTCATTAATTAATTTTTTTCATTTCTAAAAAACAGGATCTAGTTTTATATTTTTTAGAAACTCCTGCCTTCGCAGGAAATTTGTTTCGTTATTTCATATAAAGCAATGGTAGCTGCTTGTACCACATTCATACTGCTATTTTGTCCAAACATATCAATATGAAGTACGGCGTCACATTGTTTTAAAATGTCTTGTGAAACACCAAAATTCTCATCACCAATTACAATAGCTATTGGTTTTTCTTTAGGAAAGTTGCTCGTGTGTATTGATGTACTTTCGCTAGTAATTTCTAAAGCAACCAGATGATAGCCTGCTTCTTTGTATTGTGATACTGTTTCTGAAGCGTTTTCTTTCACTTCAAAAGGCACTACTTTTTCGGTAGCACGCGACGTTTTAGTCATTTTTCTTCCTAACGGAATCTGTTCCCCACAAAACACTATTTTTTCAATACCAAAAGCATCAGCTGTTCTAAAAAGACTTCCAATATTTGGAGCATTCGTAACGTTTTCGCAAATAATAGTTATAGGGAATGTGCGTTTATTAAAGTTGGTATTGTAATGGTTTAGTTGCATTTGTTTCAAATAGAATTTATGCTAATATATTATAATTTTAAGGTGTTTTTCTTCCGTAGCATAATCAAACCAAAAATAGGACCTATTGCTAAGATGGTATAAATGCTGTTAGAGTCTGTTAATTGAAGTAATCTAGTAATAAGTTGAATACTAATTATGGTTATTGAAAATCCAATACAATTCACAATAGTAAGCGCTGTGCCTTTTATTTGGGGTGCTGCATTTTGAGCTACTAATGTAGATAATAGAGGAGAATCTGCAATAACTACCATTCCCCAAAAAATAAGAAAAGCAATAAATAGATTTTCAAAATTACTAGAAAAGAATAATGGTGAAATAAGGCAACAAAAACAAGATAAAAGTAGTGCTACAAATGCTGTTTTTTTGGTTCCTTTTGTTTGTGCAATATAGCCACTAAGAATACATGCGAAACCACCAATTCCTATTATTATAAAGGACAGTAATGGTATGTTGAATTGTACGAGATCGTGTTCCGTACTATATTTTTTTAGCATTATTGGTACAAAGGTCCAAAATGCATATAATTCCCACATGTGTCCAAAGTAGCCAAAAGATACAGATCGAAATTCTCTATTTTTAAAAACACCTAAAAAAATGGAAAGATCTGTTTTTTGACTAGGTTTTCTGTAGGGACCATCTGGAACTAGAAAGACCATTAATAATCCTCCTAATAGGGCTAGAGAGGAAGTTGCAAGGATTACATATTTCCACGAAAAAGTATCTGTCATTTGATTTAATACATGCGGAAAAGCAGTTCCTATTACCAATGCACCAACTAAAAAACCAAGGGATTTACCCAGTCTTTTTTGATAATAATCTGCAGCTATTTTCATTCCAACAGGATAAATTCCTGCAAGAAAAAAACCAGTAAAAAAGCGAAGGATTAGTAAACTTGTTAAGTTATTAGCAGGATAGATTACACCTAAGTTAAATAGTGCGCCAAGTACAGCACTAATTAAAAATACTTTGGAAGGTGAAAAACGATCGGCAATAGTAAGAATAGCAAAAATTAGTGTACCAATAATAAATCCGAATTGTACAGCAGAAGTTAAATGCCCTAAAGCATCTGCTTTCAGGTTAAAATTGAAAATTAAATCATTTATAACGCTATTTCCAGCAAACCAAAGGGAAGTACAGCAAAACTGAGAGATTACAATAATAGGAAGTATTAACTGGGATGGTTTCATGTAATGTGATATCTCGTAACTGGTAATTAGCGTTTTTTATTCGTTATTTTTTAAATATACAAAACCAGTTTCACCAGATTTAAAAGTAATTTCAGCACGTTTATAATCGTCTACTTCGTATGTGTCTGCATGGATTAATTCTTCATCTGTCAATTCTAATAAAGTTCCTTTTACGCAATCTTTTATATTTCCAGTATATTCCAGAATTGGATGTATGTTAGTACCACTAGAGGCAATTACTTTTGGATCGGTAATTTTTATTTGAGATAGGATGAATTTCTCTAAGACTTCATTACTTCCTATTAAAATTCTTCCAAAGACATCTTGTTGCACTTTTTTCATTTGAAGCGTTCCGTAAGAGAATAGTTTTGGCATACCTAATGTATTTGGTTCGAAGCTTTCTATTAATTAGAAAAAGCATATTTAATAATATTCGCTCCCATTTTTAGAGCTTTTTCTCTTACTTCTGCAGGATCATTATGTACCGCTGCATCTTCCCAGCCATCACCTAAATCACTTTCCACAGTAAAAAGTAATACTAATCTGTTTTCATGAAATAAACCAAAGGCTTGCGGTCTTTTACCATCGTGCTCATGAATTTTTGGTAATCCTTTAGGAAAGGAATACGCCATGTTAAAAATTTCATGATTTGCAGGAAGCTCTACTAATTCTTGATTTGGGAATACTTTTTTTAATTCTTTGGTAACATATTGTTGCATGCCGTAGTTGTCATCAATATGCAAAAAACCACCAGAAATTAAATAGTTGTGAAGGTTTTCTGCTTCTGCTTCGCTAAAAAACACATTTCCGTGACCTGTCATGTGTAAAAAAGGAAACTGAAAAATATCAGTACTGCCAGTTTCCACCGTTTCTGGCTTAGCAGTAATTTTTGTATTAATGTTATTATTACAAAATGCAATTAAGTTTGGTAATGCTGTAGGATTACTATACCAATCGCCACCACCTTTATATTTTAAAATGGCTATTTCTTGGGAAAATAAAAAAAAAGAAAAAAGAGTAAAGAGAAAAGACAAGTAGATCTTCATAATTATTCATTTGTATATGCAACAGAATGACAAGCAACAATTGCTGCAGTCTCTGTACGTAATCGGGTTTCTCCCAAAGTTACAGGAATAAAATGAGACTGAAGAGCTTGCTCGATTTCTTTAACAGAAAAATCACCTTCAGGACCAATTAGAATAGTAATATCTTGTTTGGCTTTCAATTCGTTTTTAAGCGATTTTCTATCCGTTTCTTCACAATGTGCAATAAATAGGTTGCCAGAAAAGTCTTGTTTTATAAAGTCTTTAAAAGCAATTGCTGGATTTAATTTTGGTAGGTAACAGTTTAGCGATTGCTTGGTTGCCGACTGTATTATTTTTTCGAAACGTTCTGGCTTAATAATTTTACGTTCGCTATGATCACAAATAATAGGAGTGATGCTATCAATGCCAATTTCGGTAGCTTTTTCTAAAAACCACTCGTAACGATCGTTCATTTTTGTAGGAGCTACAGCAAGATGAAGATTATAGTTTTTTTTAGCTTGTAATTTTTTATCCATTATATGTACTACACAATTTTTGATATCTGCAACAATAATTTGTGCCGTAAATAGCCAACCATTTCCATTAGTAATTTGCAAGGTTTGGTCTACCGATTTACGTAGCACTTTTACAATGTGCTTGCTTTCCTCTTTATTAAAAGAGAATTCTGTGGTGTTTTCTGTGATGTCTGGATTATAAAATAATTGCATTATTTTAAAGGTTCTACAATTTTTAATACTTTTATTTCTTGAATCTCTTTTGGATCAAAGGTTTTTAAAACTACATAATACCATTGGTTTTGTACAATATCTATGGTGAAAACATCTCCAATTTTATAAATGCTATCTGCAATTTCTGCCTCAAAAGTTGGATGTGTAATGCCTTTTTCAAACCAACCTAAATCTCCTCCATGATTTGCATTGTCATCCATAGAGTATTGTTTTGCTAATTGGCTAAAAGGGGTTCCTTCTTTATATTTTTTAAGTATTTTATCTCTAGTAGCATTAATTTGAGAAATAGTCATTTTTAAACCATCAAAGAAAATATAACTAACTCTGTAATTTGTAGTTGTGGTTTTTTCTACGACTTTATATTTTGTTTTTTCAGTATCACTTTTTACAATAGCTCGTCCGCTTTTATACAATTCTACAGCTAATCCTGTTTGATGCTTTGCTTCATTAAACGTAACAATTTTATTCTTTTTAGATTTGTTTTCTTTAATGTATTCTTTTGCTTCTTTTATGTTTGCAATAGAATCAAAATCTTTGACTTGTGCATCTTGAGCAGAAATAGTAATAGAAAATAATAAGGCTACTAATAATAATTTATTCATTTGTACTTGGGGATTTAATCTTAAGTAGCAAAAAAACAAAATTTATAGATTATATGAATGGTTTTCTATAAGGTTATTAACAGAAATTTCAACATCTGTAGTTATAATTTGCTTTTTGCGTGTTCTAAACCTAATTCGAGGTAGTGTAAGAGTTGTGTTTCGGTTTTAATACCATTTAAAGAAACGTATACAAATTCTTTGATTGGTTTTTTTGTAAAATCCATTGGTCTTACAAAGTCTTTTGCTAATTCTATTTCCATTTTATCGGCAATAATTCGAACCATCAAATCCTGTTTCATAACACCAACAGTCATTTTTCCTTGATATAAAAACGAAATTCCTCCAAACATTTTCTTTTCTGTAAACGCTTCCGAATAATAACGGAGTTGTTCTTTAATTCTGTTTGCAAGTTGCTCGTTATATGCCATAGATTTGCCTTTGTATTATATCTTCAATCTAGAAGAAGCTGTAACATCTTGTTCGGTAAAATCACCTTCTAAATATTTTAAATAACCAACAATACCAATCATTGCAGCATTATCGGTAGTGAATTCAAATTTAGGAACATAGGTAGTCCAACCAAATTTTTGTTCACCATTTTTCAACGCTTCTCGAATTCCAGAATTTGCAGAAACTCCGCCACCAATAGCAATATGATTAATTCCTGTTTCCTTGGTTGCAAGTTTCAGTTTGTCTATTAAAATTCCTATGATGGTGTACTGTATAGAAGCACAAATATCATTTAGATTTTCTTCAATAAAATTAGGGTTTATTTTTACTTGCTTTTGTATGAAATATAAAATCGCAGTTTTTAATCCTGAAAAGCTAAAGTTTAATCCAGCAACTCTAGGCTTTGTAAAAGCAAAAGCTTTCGGGTTGCCTAGTTTAGCGCGTCGGTCAATTTCTGGACCAGCAGGATAGCCAAGACCTAGAATTTTTCCACTTTTATCAAAAGCTTCGCCAACAGCATCATCTATGGTTTCACCAATGACTTCCATTTCAAAATAATTGGAAACCTTCACAATCTGTGTATGACCACCAGAAATAGTCATTCCTAAAAATGGAAAAGGAGGTTTACTAAAACCTTCTTCATCAATAAAATGCGCTAAAATATGCGCTTGCATGTGGTTGACATCAATAAGCGGAATATTTAAACCAAAAGCCAAAGATTTTGCAAAAGAAGTTCCAACAAGTAAAGAGCCCATTAATCCGGGACCTCTTGTAAATGCAATGGCATGAAGCATTTCTTTCGTTATTTCAGCTTTTTCAATGGCTTGATGCACCACTGGAACAATATTTTGTTGGTGTGCTCTAGAAGCTAATTCTGGAACCACGCCACCATATTCTTCGTGTATTTTTTGACTGGCTACAACATTACTTAAAACCTTGCCGTTTAGTAAGATAGAAGCTGCTGTATCGTCGCAAGAGGACTCAATTGCAAGTATGTAAATATTTTGTGAGGACATTAGTAAATATTAGGCACAATAATTGTTAATTTTGACTTCAAAGTTATAACTTTAAAACGTATCAAAAAATTTTTAAAAATAGCATCCAAAATAGTGGCCGTCTTGCTACTACTTTTCATCATATTGGTGTTGGTGCTTTCTATTCCTGCTGTTCAAACTAGGCTTGGTAAATATGCTACCAATTGGTTAAATACAGAATATGGTACAAACATTAACATTAATAGAGTAGGACTGCAGTTTAATGGAGATGTGGAGCTTAAAGAAATTCTTATTAGAGATTATAAAAAAGATACGCTAATAAGTGCTGTAGAGCTAAATACTTCCATTTTAAATTTTAATAATCTTATTAATAGTAAACTTGCTTTTGGAGATATCGATTTAGAAGGTTTAATTTTTAATATTAAAACCTATAAAGGAGAACCGGAGTCTAATCTAAATGTTTTTGTTGCTCGTTTTGATGAAGATAACCCAAGAAAAAGTGAAAACACTTTTTTAATGTCTTCTAGTGATATTTCTATTTATGATGGCACGTTTCGACTTATTGATGAAAATAAAGAAACTCCAAAAATTTTGGAATTTTCTGCTATTGATATAAACGCCACTAATTTTTTAATTAATGGACCAAACGTAAGTACTAGAATAAATACACTTGTGTTTAAGGATAGTCGTGGTTTGGTTATGAAAAACCTTTCTTCAAATTTTTCGTATACCCTTGAAAATATTACCCTTAATGATTTAAAACTTAAAACAACAAACTCTTCACTAGAAGGAGATTTAAAGTTTTCATATAATAGAGAAGATTTTTCAGACTTTACAAACAAAGTATTAGTAGATGCTAATTTTACAGATGCTAGTGTTGCTTTAGATGAATTAAATGTTTTTTATGACGAATTTGGTATCGGACAACGAGCAAATTTTAATGCAAAAATTTCTGGAACATTAAACGATTTAAATGTTGATAATTTAAACCTGACTACAAACTCCAAAACAAAAATTTACGGAGATCTAAACTTTAAAAACTTGTTTAATACTGCAGATGATAATTTTTCAATGCATGGAAAATTCTCCAATCTTACCTCTAATTATAAATCTTTAAAAGCATTATTGCCTAATGTTTTAGGAGAAGCCATTCCTTCGGTTTTTGATAAACTAGGAAACTTTAGTATTAACGGTACCACCTTTATTACAACTTCGGAAATAGAAGCAGATCTTAAAATTGAGACAGATTTAGGCTATGTGGTTTCTAATCTAGAAATGAAAAAAATTAACGACATTGATAATGCAACGTATAAAGGAAATATTATATTCGATGACTTTGATATTGGTACTTTTTTAAACGACCCAAATCTTAAAAAAGCTTCTTTAAATCTAGATGTGGACGGAAAAGGTTTCACACAAGAAAACCTAAATACACAAGTAAAAGGCGATATTTATTCTATAAACTACAACGATTATGTATACCAACACATTAATGTTTCTGGTAATTTAGAGGATAAAGTATTTAACGGAAAAGTAGACTCTCAAGACAAAAATTTTAAACTTAATTTTAATGGTCTTGCAGATTTTTCGGAAGAAATAAACAAATTCGATTTTGTTGCCAATGTAGATTATGCCAATCTAAAAGCTTTAAACTTTATTAAAAAAGACAGCATGTCGGTGTTTAAAGGTATTGTAGATATGAAAATGCAAGGCACAACTTTAGATAATGTTATTGGTAGAATACAATTTAATAAAACCTATTATCAAAATGATAATGATGAATATTTCTTTGATGATTTTTCCGTAGAATCTACATTTGAGAATAAGGTAAGATATATAAAAGTAAACTCCCCAGATATTATTGAAGGACAAATGAGTGGTGTTTTTCTTATCGGTAATATCGATGAATTATTTATTAACGCTATTGGTAGTTTATATACTAAATATAGTCCTTATGAGGTTTCTACAAATCAATATATAGACTTTAATTTTAAGATTTATAATAAGATTATTGAGGTCTTTTTGCCTGAATTAAAACTAGGTAAAAACACCTTTGTAAAAGGAAGAGTAGAAAGCGATGAAAAAGAATTTAAACTCACCTTTAAATCTCCTAAAATAGAATGGATAGATTACTTTGCAAATGCTATCGAGTTGCAAGTAGATAATAAAAATCCATTATTTAATACTTATATAGAAGTAGATAGTTTGCATACGAATGTGTATAATATTTCAAAATTTAATCTGATTAATGTTACTCTTAATGATACGCTTTTTATGCGTTCAGAATTTAGAGGAGGAAAAACAAATAACGATTTATACAACCTAAGTTTCTATCATACTAAAAACGAAGCAAACCAGTCTATTGTTGGTTTTAAAAAATCGGATGTAACCTTTAAAGGAAACAAATGGTACATCAATGAAAAGAAAAATAATTATAACAAAGTAACTTTCGATCCTAATTTTGAAAACTTCAATCTAGATCAATTTGTTCTGAACCATAATGAAGAAGAAATTCAACTTTCTGGAATTATAAATGGTAAAAACACCAAAGATTTAAAGCTGCATTTTAAGAATGTATTTTTAGATAATATAACGCCAGATATTAATGATTTAAGTCTAAAAGGATTAGTAAATGGTTCCTTAGATGTGGTACAACAAAACGGAAATTACCTTCCAGAATCTACCATAACTATTGATGATTTAGAAGTAAACGATTTAAATTTAGGTTCTTTTGCTGCAAACATAAAAGGAAATCAATCTTTAACCAATTATACTTTAAATGCTAGTATTAAAGATGATGAGAAAAAATCGTTTAGTGCTATAGGAGATATCGATGTATCTTCAGAGTCATCTAATATTGATGTTGCAATTCTTTTAAAAGATTTCAACTTACAACCATTAAACCCGTTTTTAGAAGGTGTTTTAAGAGATATTAGAGGTTTAGCAACAGGAAAAGTGCAAGTGACAGGGAACTTGAAAAAACCAAGTATAGATGGTCAATTAGAGCTAAATAAAGGAGGGTTAGGTATTCCAGAGCTAAATGTAGATTATAGCTTTGCCGATAAATCTTCGGTTACTTTAAACAATCAATCTTTTAGATTTAATAAAATAGATATTACAGATACGGTGTATAATACCAAAGCAGTATTAGACGGAAGATTAAGTCATGTAAATTTTGGCGATTGGAGCATGAATTTAAATCTAGAAACAGATAGACTTTTAGTTTTAAATACAACAGAAGATGAAGACCGATTATATTACGGAACTGGATTTGTAGGTGGTAGCGCAAGTATTACTGGTCCAGCAAACCAACTAAGAATAAATGTAATTGGTGCCACCAAGAAGGGGACTATGTTTGTTATTCCATTAACAGATAACGAATCTTTTGGAGATAACTCACATATTCATTTTTTAAGTCCGGAAGAAAAACAAGCAAAACTAGAAGGAATAGATATAACAACCGAAGATATTTCAGGATTAGAATTGGATTTCGATTTAGATGTAACCCAAGATGCAGAAATTGAAATTGTAATGGACAAAGAAAGCGGAAGTACCATTAGAGGTCGTGGAGAAGGTGGTTTGCTAGTAGAAATTAATACCAACGGTAAATTTAATATGTATGGCGATTTTTCCGTCTTTGAAGGAACCTATAAATTTAGATATGGAGGAATCATTCAAAAAGATTTTACCGTAGTTCCTGGTGGTACGCTTGCTTGGGATGGTTCTCCTCTAAAAGCAAGAATAGATATTGACGCAGTGTATAAAACACAAGCTAATCCTTCCCCTTTATTAGACTCTCCAATTAATAGACGTATTCCTGTTAATTTAAATATTTCATTAACGGGTGAATTAGAAAAACCAGAACCAGATTATAATTTTGAATTTCCTAATTTAAGTTCTACGGTAAGATCGGAGTTAGATTATAGATTAGAATCTAAAGACGATAGAAGTAATCAAGCAATCTATTTATTAGCTACAGGTTCTTTCTCTAGTAGTTTGAGTGAGCTTAATGTTAATGGTACTATTGAAGAAAGAATAAACGGAATTATAAACGGTTTACTTTCTGATGGCGATAATAAACTGCAAGTAGGATTAAATGTCGAATTGGGTGAAAACACACCAGATTATCAGTCAGACGATAGGCTAGGAGTAACACTACAAACTAATATTAGCGATCGTGTTCGTATAAATGGTAAAGTTGGTGTGCCAATTGGTGGTATTAGTCAAACTGCAGTAGCAGGAGACGTACAAATAGATTTTCTTTTAAACGAAGAAGGTACCTTTACGGCAAATGTTTTTAATAGAGAAAATAGTATTCGAAACTTTGGTGAAGAAATAGGATACACACAAGGTCTTGGTATTGCATATAATGTAGATTTTGATACTTTTAAAGAACTTATTCAAATTATCTTCAAAGGAAAAAAGAAAATTGCCAAAGAATTAGAGGAAAAAGAGGTCAAAGAAAAAGAAGCAAATGCATTACCAGATTATGTTGGTTTCAAAAGGAAAAAGGACACTCTAAATTAACTTTTTTAATAGTTTTAAGCTCTAAAAACTAAATACTTCACATTTAATTTATCAACTAAAACGTTATAGTTTCAAGATTATGTTAAATTATAAGGAAACCTTCCTTTTTTGTTAAATGTCTTTACTAACTTTACTAACTTTACTAAATAATAGATGAAAGTAATGGCAAAAACCATAAAAAAAATTGGTGTTATGACTTCTGGAGGAGATTCTCCAGGAATGAATGCTGCAATTCGATCTGTAGTTAGAGCATGTGCATATCATAATATAGAATGCTTTGGTATTTATAGAGGATATGAAGGTATGATAGAAGGTGATTTTATTAAAATGAATGCACGTAGTGTAAAAGGCATTATTAATAAAGGAGGTACTATTTTAAAATCTGCACGATCTAAAGAGTTTAGAACCAAAGAAGGTAGAGCAAAAGCACATCAGCAATTAGAAAAAGCTGGTATTGATGCGTTTGTTGTCATTGGTGGAGATGGTAGTTTTACTGGAGCAATGATCTTTAATCAAGAATATAATTTCCCAGTTATGGGGATTCCAGGAACGATCGATAATGATATTTTTGGTACAACACATACTTTAGGTTACGATACTGCACTTAATACCGTTGTAGAAGTAATCGATAAAATTAGAGATACTGCTAGTTCGCATAACCGTTTATTCTTTGTCGAAGTAATGGGTCGCGATGTTGGTCATATTGCTTTAAACGTAGGTGTTGGCGCTGGAGCGGAAGAAATTTTAATTCCGGAAGAAGACTTAGGCTTAGATAGACTTTTAGAGTCTTTAAGACGAAGTAAAAAATCTGGAAAATCTTCCAGTATCGTTGTGGTTGCTGAAGGTGATAAAATAGGAAAGAGTGTTTTCGAACTTAAAGATTACGTTGAAGAAAACATGACAGAATATGAAGTTCGAGTTTCCGTTTTAGGCCACATGCAACGTGGAGGAGCACCTTCTTGTTTCGATAGAGTTTTAGCAAGTAGAATGGGAGTAAAAGCTGTAGAAAGTTTATTAGACGGACATAGTAATTATATGGTTGGACTTAAAAACGATATAATAGATGTAACGCCATTTGATCAAGCAGTAAAAGGAAAATCAAAAATTAATATGGAACTCCTTAGAGTTTCCGACATCATGTCAATATAAAATTAAATATCAATTAAACGTGTGTCTATTAAAAGACCACATAATATCATTAAATAAATTATGTCAACATTAAAATTAGGAATTAACGGATTTGGTAGAATAGGAAGAATCGTTTTTCGTGCAACTGTAAAAAGAGCAAATGTAGAAGTAGTAGCAATAAACGATTTACTAGACGTTGATCATTTAGCTTACTTATTAGAGTATGATTCAGTTCATGGAAAATTTGATGGTACTATTGAAGTAAAAGACGGAAACCTTGTTGTAGACGGAAAAACAATTCGTGTTACTGCAGAAAGAGATCCTAAAAATTTAAAATGGGATGCTGTAGGAGCAGATGTAGTAGCAGATTGTACTGGTATTTTTACAACTTTAGAAACAGCAGATTACCATATTCAAGCAGGTGCTAAAAAAGTAGTTATCTCTGCACCAAGTAAGGATGCTCCAATGTTTGTAATGGGAGTGAACCACAAAACAGCAAAAGCTACAGATACTATTGTATCTAACGCATCTTGTACTACTAACTGTTTAGCACCAATTGCTAAAGTAATTGAAGATAACTTTGGTATTGAAGAAGCTTTAATGACAACCATTCACGCAGTAACTTCAACACAATTTACTGTAGATGCACCATCTAGAAAGAACTATAGATTAGGTCGTTCTGCAATGAATAATATCATTCCAACTTCTACAGGAGCAGCAAAAGCAGTAGGAAAAGTAATTCCAGAATTAGACGGAAAAATTACAGGGATGGCTTTTAGAGTACCAACTGTAGATGTATCTGTTGTAGATTTAACAGTGAAAACAAAAAAGGATACTTCTTTAGCAGAAATTAAAGCAGCAATGAAAAAAGCTTCGGAAGGAGAAATGAATGGTGTTTTAGGATATACGGACGAAATGGTAGTATCTCAAGATTTTGTAAGCGATGACAGAACTAGTATTTTTGATTCGGAAGCTTCTATCGAATTAAACCCAGGATTCTTTAAATTAATTTCTTGGTATGATAACGAGTTTGGTTACTCTAACAAATTAGTAGATTTAGCATTACACGTTAATTCACTATAATTAATTAAAATATTTTACAGCTGCTCATAGATTATGAGCAGCTTTTTTTTTACTTTTAGCTTATGATATTAATAGTTGATAGTGGTTCTACAAAATGCGATTGGATTGCAGTAGACGATAATGGAAAACAATGTTTTGAAAAAGTAAGAACCAAAGGATTAAATCCTGCCATTCTTTCAGAAAAGAAACTTAAAAAAACCATAAAAAGTAGTGATGTGCTTATGCAACATAAGAAAGATGTCACCAATATATATTTTTATGGAGCAGGTTGTGGTACCGAAAAACCCAAAATGCTATTAAAAGGTATTCTAGAATCTGTTTTTAAAAATGCAGTTGTAGATGTACAAGAAGATACCATGGCTGCTGTTCGTGCGACTTTAAATCATAAAGACGAAGCTGCTGTAGTTTGTATTTTAGGTACAGGATCTAACTGTAGTTATTTTGATGGAAAACAATTAGAGCAACGTGTTAATTCTTTAGGGTATACACTTATGGATGATGCTTCTGGTAACTACTATGGTAAGCAATTAATTAGGGATTATTATTTTAATCATATGCCAGAAGATTTAAAAGTAGCTTTTTCTAGTAAGTATAATTTAGAGTCCGATTACATAAAATATAACCTATACAAGCAACCCAATCCTAATGCATATTTAGCCGCATTTGCAGAGTTTATGTTCTTAAACAAAGAATCTAAATATGTAACAGATTTGATTAAATCAGGAATTCGATTATTTACAAGAAATATGATCTTTCAGTTTACAGATGTATTACCAAATGTACCTGTCCATTTTGCTGGATCTATTGCTTTTTTCTCACAAGACGAAATAAAAGAGGTAGCAAAAGAATTAGGTTTTACGGTTGGTAATTTTGAAAGAAGACCTATTGAAGGTTTATTAAAATATCACACAAATAATTTAAGTTAATGGAAATCGCAATCATTGCACATGACGGAAAAAAAGCAGAAATGGTTCAGTTTTTAAACGAACATAAAGATGTTTTGCTGCAAAAACAAATTTCCCTAATTTCTACAGGTACTACAGGAAAAAAAGTGAAAAAAGCAGGGTTTGAAGTTACTAGATTACTCTCAGGACCACTTGGAGGTGATGCACAAATTGCAGCTAGAGTCGCAGAAGGAAAATGTGATATGGTTTTGTTTTTTAGAGATCCGCTAGAAAAACATCCACATGAACCAGATGTGCTTATGTTAATGCGTTTATGTGATGTTCATGATGTTCCTTTAGCAACCAATCCTAGAACTGCTGAATTATTAATAAAAGGAATTATGTTGTAAGAATTTTAAAAATTAGAATTATCTTGTAACACATGAAAGACGATTCTTACCAAGATAAAAACACCACAAATAAATACGATACTATAATAATAGGCTCCGGAGTTGGAGGCTTAACTTCTGCTATATGTTTGGCTCGAGCAGGACAAAAAGTTTTAGTTCTTGAACAGCATGATGTTCCTGGTGGTTGGTGTCATAGTTTTTATTTAAACGGTTACCGTTTTACTCCTGGAGTACATTATGTAGGTTTAATGAGTCCTGGCGAATCTTCCAATCAATTATATTCCGGATTAGGTATTGCTAATGATATTGGCTTTTATAGAATGAATCCGAAAGGGTTTGATCATTGTTGGATTGGCGAAGAGCGATTCCACTATTCTGCAAATTGGGATGAATTTGAACAAGATTTAATTGCCCGTTTTCCACACGAAAAAAAAGGAATCATAAAATACTTAAAATTGATTCGAAATGTGGGTAGACAGCTACAGCTAATTCCTAAGGTTAAAGGTTTATGGCAACAGTTAACTATTCCGTTTCGTACCAAACACATGGGGAAATATTCTCCTTTTACATTAAAACGTGTTATCAATTGGCATGTTAAAGATCCTTTACTTCAAAATATTTTAAACATTCAGTTTGGAAACCATGGATTACCTCCTGGAAAGGCGAGTTTTATTATGCATGCTGCTATTATGTGTCATTATGCCGAAGGCGGATTTTACCCAATGGGTGGAGGAGGAGCTTTGGTAAAAGCAATGACCAATAAAATAAAAAGCCATGACGGAAAAGTAAAAACAAGCACTTCTGTAAAACGTATTTTAGTAGAAGGTAACAAAGATAAAAAGGCTGTAGGAGTAGAGTTAGCTTCTGGTGAAAAGATTTTTGCAAACCGTATAATATCGAATGCAGATCCTGCAATTACCTATTTTGACCTTATAGGAAAAGAACATTTAAGTAAAAAGATTTTAAATAAATTAAACAAGACCACTTATTCTTGTACTTCATTAATGCTGTTTTTAACGGTCGATATGGATGTGAAAAAAGTAGGATTAGATTCTGGAAATATTTGGAGAATACCAAACCAAGATATGGATGATTCTTATGCCGATATGCAGAAAAAAGATATTTTAGAAGGCGAAGAGTTTTCCGGAATGTTTATTAGCTGTACATCGTTAAAAGATCCAATAAGTTTTGATGGTCGTTACCATACGCTGGAAGCGATAACCTATATTCATTATGATGCCTTCGAAAAATTTAAAGAGGAAGAGGTAGAACGTTCCCCAGAATATTTAGCTTTTAAGGAACAAATTATGGAAAAGTTTTTAGTGACTTTAGAAAAAGTAATTCCTGGTATAACAGCAAAAATTGTACATAAAGATTTAGGAACACCAATGACCAATGAGTTTTATATAAATTCTACGGAAGGAAGTGTTTATGGAACCGAAAAAAGCTTACGTCATATTGGACCTTTCTCTTATAAGCCAAAAACAGAAATTGAAAACTTATACATGTGTGGCGCATCTATTGCAGCACATGGCGTAACCGGAGCTGGTTATTCTGGGGTGCAAACGGCGGCGACTATTTTAGGTTGCATGCAAGACGATTTATTAAAAGAAGACAACACACAAGAACTTCGAATTTTTGAAGCAGAAGATGCTTCTAATTATCCAGATTGGATGCTTAAAAAAATAGAAGTTAAGAAATTGCGTTTAGCTAAAAATGATGTGTTTGCAAATGCAGATAAATAGACTTTTGCTAACAAATGGCTCTCCTCTTATTTTAAGAGGAGAATGAATTTTATTTTTTTTAATAGAAAGAAAGAGGAGTTTATATAGTATAAAATAGCTTCGCATTTTAAGTCAAACTCTCCGATTCCGTAAAAACGGAACCACCTCTCTTTAACTAAAGAGAGGAACAAGTGTTAACTATAATTATTGTAAAAATTTGACTTTCATCTTGTTTTAAGAGAGAATGCATTTAATTGTTTTTTTTGAAATGGACAGATAACGGAGTTAAAATTACTCTCGTAATAGTTCCTTCCTTTAGCTAAAGGAAGGTGGATTTTGTGTAAGCAAAATTCGGAAGGTTTGACAAAAAAGAGAGAAACGATTTTTTAATTAGATTAAATCTTTTTTTACTATAAATAAATATGTTTTTAAAATAGCTTCGGATTTTAGGTAAAACTCTCCGATTCCGTAAAAACGGAACCACTTCTTTTTAACTAAAGAGAGGAACAAGTGTTAACTATAATTATTGTAAGAATGTAGTTTGCTTATTTGAATAGGAGTTAAAACTTTTATTTTCTCCTTTTACTCAACATTTTTAAATACAAATTCTCCACTTTGGTTCTAGCCCAAGGCGTACGTCTTAAAAACTTTAAACTAGATTTTACCGAAGGATCATCCGTAAAACATCTAATTTTTATGGTATACCCTAAATATTCCCAACCATAATGCGCAACCAATTCATTTATGATTTGCTCTAGTTTAACACCATGTAAGGGGTTGTTGGGTTGTGTACTCATAATGAATTCGGTTATAAGGCTGGTTTGCTAACTTTTCCTGTAATCACTAATCCAATTCCAATACCAATTAACACTCCAGAAATAAAATCAGTAGCATCGTTTTCTAAAGTGAACTGAATTATAATTCCGATAACTAATAGTACTAATCCTATAATTCTTGTTTTATTCATAGTTTTTTTTCTTTGAAAGCGTTACGAAACAAAAAGTAACTATTCCACTAAAGCTTTAATCTTAACTGCTTTTTCAAAATGATCTAACTTATGTGTCATTATCCACCAAGTAGCAGCTTCCATTAGTAATTCAGGATTGTCATTTTTATTTGCAAAGAATGCATAAAAAGACAATCCTACATTATCACCTTTTTGCTGTATTTTTTGATTACAGACTTTAATTATTTTTTCCTTTAAAGCTTGAGTCACTTTATTTGCTTTTGTTTAACGGCTACGTCTTGAGTTTCCGCTTTTATTTCTGTTAGAATTATTGCTAGATTTGTTAGAGGAAGCTTTTCCTTTACTTCTAGAATTCGAATTTCCACCTCCAGAGTTTCTCCCTCTTCCTTGTCCTTGTTTTGCTGGCTCTTTTGGTTCGTTAGGATCTGGTTCAAAACCTTCTAAAGTTTCCGATGGAATTTTCATTCCTACTAACTTTTGAATGTCATTTAAATAACCTAGTTCTTCCGTACAAACTAAAGATAAAGCTTCTCCTTTTGCTCCAGCACGACCTGTTCTACCAATTCTATGTACGTAATCTTCAGAGATATTTGGTATCTCGTAATTAACAACATGTGGTAATAATGGGATATCTAATCCTCTGGCAGCAATATCTGTAGCAACAAGTACATTTATTTTTCCGCTTTTAAAACCAGCTAATGCTTTTGTTCTTGCTCCCTGACTTTTATTTCCATGAATGGCAGCGGCAGGAATATTTGCTCCTAATAATTTTTTAGTTAAATTATTAGCACCATGTTTGGTACGTGTAAATACTAAAACTTGATCCCATTGACCATCAATAATTAGTTGTAATAATAAAGCAGCTTTTTTTGCTTTAGCAACACGATATACTTTTTGGTTAATAGCATCTACGGTTGTGTTTTCTGGTGTAGCTTCTACTTGAACAGGTTGGTTTAAGATACCATTTGCAAGTTTTTTAATGTCTTTACTAAAGGTAGCCGAAAACATTAAATTCTGCCTTTTAGCAGGCATTAACTTCATAACACGTTCAATATCTCTTAAGAATCCCATGTCCAGCATTCTATCTGCTTCGTCTAAAACAAATATTTCTACACGCTTTAAAGATAATAAGCCTTGGCTTTCTAAATCTAATAAACGACCAGGAGTTGCGACTAAAACATCGACACCTTGACGAATGGTTGCTGCTTGTGGTTTTTGGTTTACTCCACCAAAAATTACAGCAGATCTAATATTTGTAAATTCACTGTATTCTTTAACGTTAGCATACACTTGTGCAGCTAACTCACGAGTTGGAGTTAATATTAAAGCACGAATTGGTCTGTATTTTTCTTTCGGATTTTCTGAAAGTAAATGTAATAGCGGTAATGTGAAACCTGCGGTTTTACCTGTTCCTGTTTGTGCCGAAGCTAAAACATCTGCTCCTAATAAAATTGGAGGAATTGCTTTTTGTTGAATTGGACTTGGAGTAGTATATCCTTTTTTCTGGATTGCTTTCAATAAGGCTTCTGATAAGCCTAAAGATTTAAATGACATATAATAAATTTGGTGAATGACAGATTTAATAAGTCATTCTAATGTAGTGCAAAGGTACATTTAATTTATTTGTGATTTTCTTTTTTTTTGAAACCAATATTTATTGCTTTCATATTTGAATATATCTGAAAAACTAGTAGTTTTTGTAATATTTATAGGCTTAAATACCTTCTTACAAAGGAGGTGAAAAGGGAACTAGTTTACTTATATATGCAAGAACCTGAAGCCCTGTTGCCCGAAAAACGGTTTCTGTAGGTGTGCTAGCCACAATGTCTCTTGCTACAATCATAGATTGCGGAATCAATGAGAAGTTTCCATTATTGTTCGTGAGTTTTCCATTTGATAAAGATCCTGCTCCTTGAGGGGTTTTCCAACCATCCAACTCGAAGAGTGAAGATACAAGCCATGGACGTGTTATATCAATACGTGAAAATGTAATGGTAAGACGCACTGGTGGATTAGTATCTGCCACAGGAATAGTTAATAATGGCCAGTTTATTTTTGCGGTAGGATCTACCCAGTTTTCTGGACTGGTATACGATGGGTGATAGGAGATACCAGGATTGCTAACACTTGCTAGTGTAGATCGTGTAAAGATTAAATTTGCCTCATGAAATGAATTTTCTACAGAACTCGTTGTTTGTAAATTTGGATTACTAGGGGTAGTAAGGACATCTACTTTTTTTAATTCTTTCCACGCTTTGCGTTTAGCCTTATCCAATTGTGAAATGGGGTCCTCTGTATTTTCTGTTTTTTTAGAACGTGTATTAACTTGTGCTTTTTTATTTGCCAAACGAAAGGCAAGAGCTGCTGCTGCTGCATTACTGTGAGCAATTTCTAGGTTTTTCTTTTTTATAGATTCGGGAGTCATTCGTAAGGTTTTTATCTTTGAATTATCGGGAAGAGAAACTACAACTTCTTTTCGTTCTTCCAATTCAGATCTAACATTTTGTAAAAGAGCTACTTTTTCATTGGTACTTTTTGAACTGGTTTGCGCACTTCTAGTACCTGAGGATGACAAATCAGCATCTGCACCATTTAACATGAATGCATACATAGTCTCCACGTTACGTCCAGATTTACTATACGAATTACTAATATTAGGAATGGGATCCACTAGAATAGAAAGGTTTTCGGTCGCTGCCATTACTCCGTTAGGATTTGTAGGTGACCATGCATTACCGTATTGGTTTTCATCGATTATTTGACAAGGCCATAATCTCCCCATTACAATTTCTTCATTCTGATATGGAGAGGAGGATGGATCACCAGATGTGTCTGCATAAGCAGCAAGAACTGTGTCGAATATCGTATTTTGGATTGCAGTTATTAAATTCATTTTATTTGTATTTTATGGATAGTCTTTATTTTATATAAAAAAGCCTGGCCGTTTTTTAACAGCCAGACTCTGCTGATCATTTTATTATTCCGAATTTATTCCGGTGGACTCTCATGTAAAACGGTATTAATCCAACCAATTATTTGAAGACCATCACTTTTAATGGTGGTTCCGTCAAATTTTGTTGTGTTTGTCATATCACGACTTGAGCTTTCATAATTACCGCTAATACGGAATGGGCCCCAACCAAAAGAAGCTTTAGTCTCTAGTTTGCTTGTAATAAGATCATAATCTTCTTTTCCCCACTTTGCAGTGATTTGTAAATCACGAACAGCAATGAATGCAGTTGGTAATATTGGCATCATCTTTCCTTTTTGATCCTTTGTTCCGTTGGAAATACTACCTTTAGGTCCGGCTTGTTTAATATTCCAACCACCAACATCATATAGTAATTGATTCATCCAAGGACGATCAATTTCTACACGAGTGTATTTAAATGAAATTTTTAAATCCGAGGTTTCTTTGTCCATACTTTCGTGGCCTTCTTCTTTGCTAAAACTAGCACTTCCAGACCATAATCCCCAAGATGCCGAAGCGCCTCCACCATATTTCTTGAAATCAGAATGCTCTTGAATTTTTGTTTCTTCAGAGCTAACTGCCATGTCCGTCCAAGTATTCGCTGCCGCTGGTGCAAACCATGCTGCAGGACGTGCGTAACTAGGATGAAATTTATCCCCAGCAGTTTTCACACTGGATCTCTGAATTGTATAAAAGTTATTTTTCGCATCTTCAAATAATTGTCCAACCTGATTGGAAGAACTTTGTGACAAGGTGGCTAGATTATCTTCCGTTTTTGTCTTCTGAGCTGCAATCCAATCATTCATTGCTGTATCTACTTTCTCTTGAAGATTTGGTCCAAGAATAGACCATTTACGCTGGTCTTCTGGTTTACTCATATCTAAGAGTAGATATTGGTTTAGGAAGCTTGTAGAAGCCGACAGATACGCATCTTTTTTACGTTTATAGTTAGCGTAAACTGGCGAATCTCCTTCCGTTTTAATTGCTGCCCCTGTGTTATCGTCGTATCCATCTACCATTGCTGTGAGGTAAGCCTTAGCCTTTTTATACGCTTTTTTTGCTTCCTCTGATGGTTTAGGAGGAACAACCGTTGCATTAACCACCAATTCCTGAACTTCAGAGACTTTCTTTCCACTTGAAGAATACCCTACATTAATTAAAGGAATTGGATCTACAAGAGCACTAAAAGTTTCTAGAGCTTCTTGGCTTCCTGATGGGTTTGCAGGACTCCATGGGTTCGCAAATGTAGCCATGTCAATTGCTTGACCAGGCCAGTTCAACATAAGAACGGTTTTTTCCGCCTCGCTTCCAGCTTCTCCTCCAGGAGGTGTACCTGTAAACACTCCAAAGAGTGAATCGTACAAAGTTTGTAGCATTTTTTCTTGATCTACTGCCATAATTTAAAAGATTTATGTGTAAATCAATAAGCTTATAACTATTTGATTTACAGATTAATAGTTTTACTAAATTACAGTAATACACCAATCGAATTATAGGTGGAAATACGCAAATTGAAATGTCGGTAGAATTACGTAAATAAAATTTGTCAAGTTTTTTTTTACATAAAAAAGGATTTCAATAGATCCTATTACTTCTTTTATCTTAAATTTCTATATCTGTGATTGCGATAGTAGATATGATTTTTTTAAGTGAAGACTATGGAAAGTACTCTTTATATTTGATTGCAAATATCTAACTATAATAAAAGATTTTTTTTGTGAATTTTTACATCGTTAGAATCCAAAGATGATAATAATATAAAAACCTCACGAAGTCGCTTTGGGTAACTGTCTCGTGAGGTTCTTATTGTAATTATATAACGGTTATTTAATATCTCTTACTCTTGTACTGGTTTTAAGCTTTTGTTGCTTAACGGTTTTACCATCTTTTTTATAGTAGTAAAAATCATCGTTATTATAGTCGTTGTGATCGTTATCCCAATCATTATGGTTATCAAAATGATTTATAGAGCAAGAGCTCATTCCACAAATACCACAACCTTGATTGCTATAATTAACATGACCATTCATACCAATTACATATCCACTTCTATCATAACGTATATGTAAACCGCCAACTTGATCTAACATTCCGTATCTGTTATAGTTAATATATACAGAACCTAATCGTTTTACTTGTCCTTCTCTGTAATAGTTAACAAATACATTTCCAATTCTTCTAACTTTTCCATCTCTATCGTGTGTTACAATAACGCCACCTCTTGGGATGTTAGATTGTGAATAGGTTACTCGAGTTCCAGGAGCTCCAAAAGTGCTATTTACACTTCTTGTACGTGTACTTGTTATAGGAGTTCTAGTACGTGAATTTGTAGTTCTATAATAAGAATCTCCATTTGTGTAGTCTAGATTTGTATTAAAATCAAAACTTCCATCAGGAAAGATTAAGAACTCCACTCCACGTTCTACAAACTGAATTGGTTGTGCAAAACTGTAGCGTGAAATATTTAAATCTTCACCTTGTTTTTGTGTTGCAGTAATTTTTTCTGCTGCTGTTACAGATGTTAATGTCATTAACACTCCTGTAAATAATAGTACTAATTTTTTCATAGTATTCAGGTATTAGATTATGCCTACTCATTTAGCTTTTCGGCCTACGCTATTTGTTTTGTAAGTTTCAATTGTCGTGCCAAAATTGTATACGTCTAATTGTTAGGTTTTTAGGTGTGTTATTTTATTGGTTTCTTTTTTATATTTTTATGCAAACCAACCAAATACCATGTCAGTACAGTTAAAAGATTGTAAGAATTGCGAAAAACCTTTTGATGAAGCTTATGAATTTTGTCCGCATTGTGGACAAAAGGATAAAGACGATTTAACTTTAGGTGTTTTATTTTATAACACCATTAGTAATTACTTTTCTTTTGACGCTCGTTTTTTTAAGAGTTTTTTTCCACTACTTTTTAAGCCAGGATTTTTAGCTGAAAAGTTTATAGCAGGAAAGCGTTTGTTGTATTTGCATCCAGCACAAATGTATTTGTTTGTAGCAATAGTGTTTTTCTTTTTAAATTCTTTACGAATAAATAATTGGTCTAATCAATTTGATACACAAGTAGGAAAGGTTTTAAATCAAGTAAAAGATATAGATATAAACACAGGAGATCGAGCAACCGATTCTCTTAATTTAATAAAGTTAAATAATAGAATAAAACAAGATTCTTTAGATAGGATAGAAGTAAAACAGCTTTTAGAAGAGAATAAAATATATACAGGGTTTTCTGAAAAGGAAATAGACTCTATTGTTTCGAGTGAAAACTTTAGAGCAGTAGATTTTTCTTTTGATGAAATTAAAAAATTAGATTCTTTGATAGCTAAAAATGCTTCAGATGCAGTTATTTATAAAGAATTAGGACTTCGTGAAGAAGATGGAGGGTTAACGGAACGTTTTTATAAACAAGGAATAAAGTTTTATAAACAACGAAAAGCAGGCGGGATATTAAAAACCTTTTTTGATACGATACCCATAGCAATGTTTTTTATCTTACCAATATTTGCATTAATATTAAAACTGTTTTTTAGAAAAAGCGGAAGATATTCCCATCACTTGGTATTTAGTTTCTATTATTTTTCTTTCCTATTTACCGTTTTTAGTCTTATTCTAGTCGTTAATTATATAGTAGAAATTCCGGATTGGATAGATAGATTAATTGTGTTTTCTACCTTTATATATCTGTTTTTAGCCATAAAGCGATTTTATAAACAAGGTTGGTTTAAAAGCTTTTTTAAGGCAAATATAGTAACCTTACTATTTTTTCCTGTAGTAGTAATAGCTGGGTGTATTGTACTTGGGTTTGCGGTTATGAATTTTTAGATTCTGCGTGCCATATTGGTACATTTAAGAATGTACTTAATACTTCAGTATCAATAATTAGTTTTTTTAAATTTCCATGGTCTATCACATTTACTCTAGAAGCATCATCTAAAACCAAATTGAGTTCAAAGCTTTTATAGCTACTATTTTTACCATCGATAGTCTCTCCAATTAATTGAAGAGCTACAATTCGGTTTAACTTTATATTGTTTCTTTTAAATCCATTATAATAATTATTGGAGGTTTTATTAAAAACTCGAGGGCTTAGAAACTTATAAAAAAGATAAATTCCTGCAGCTAAGAAAATGGCACCAAAAAGAATAAGGAAAATATTTTCCATAAAAAAAGTACCACTATCGATTATTTTATAAACACCAAAAGCAAAAATAGCAAAGCCGGTTGAACTAAATACAGAAGCAAATAAAATAGCTCCTATAGATGCTTTAAAAGAATAGCCATTACTAGTTTTGGTTAAAATGTGTGTTTTAAAATTTGAACCACCACTAGAATGTGGTGTTGTTAATGTGGTTTTTTTTATAAAATCTATGTCTAGCATATTAAAGTTTCTCCTTCAAATACTTCCCAGTAATGGAGGCTTTTATTTTTACAATTTCTTCCGGAGTTCCTGCAGCTACTAGTTTACCTCCAGTTTCTCCTCCTTCAGGACCTAAATCAATAATATGATCTGCACATTTAATCAATTCTAAATTGTGCTCAACAACGATGATAGAATGTCCTTTTTCAATTAAAGCGTAAAAAGATTTTAGTAATTTTTGAATATCATGAAAATGTAATCCTGTGGTTGGTTCATCAAATATAAATAGGGCATTTTCTTGTCGGGAACCTTTTCCTAAAAAGGTGGCAAGTTTAATACGTTGTGCTTCTCCACCAGAAAGGGTAGAAGAACTCTGACCTAAAGTAACATAACCTAAACCAACATCTTGCAATGGCTGTAGTTTAGTTTGTATCTTTTTCTGTTCGTGTGCTGTAAAAAACGCAATCGCATCGTCTATAGTAAGGTTTAAAATATCATCAATACTTTTATTACCAAAAGTGACTTCTAATACTTCCTTTTTAAAACGCTTTCCTTTACAAGTTTCACATTCTAAATGGACATCTGCCATGAATTGCATTTCAATAGTAACTTCACCTTCTCCTTTACAGGTTTCACAACGACCGCCATCTACATTAAAACTAAAATGTTTGGCAGCGTAGTTTCGTATTTTACTTAATTTCTGACTAGCGTATAAAGCGCGAATATCATCATAAGCCTTTACATAAGTAACCGGATTTGAACGTGAAGAACGACCAATTGGGTTCTGGTCTATAAATTCAATATGTTTTACATTGGTATAGTTTCCCTTTAACTCTGTAAACTGTCCTGGCTTATCTCCAAAACCAGTAAGATGCTTTTGTATGGCAGGAAATAGAATCTTTTTTACTAGTGTACTTTTTCCACTTCCAGAAACTCCTGTAACTACAGTTAGCATGTTTAAAGGAAAAGTTACATCTATATTTTTAAGATTATTTTCTCTAGCGCCAATTACTTCCACAGCATATTTAGAAGTTCTTCGTTTTTTAGGAATTTCAATTTTTAGTGTTTCATTTAAATATTGAGCCGTTAAGGAATTAGAAGCTAAAATATCTTTAAATGTTCCTGTAGCAACTACATTTCCACCAAAAGTACCAGCTTCTGGTCCGATATCTATAATTTCGTCAGCTTCTATCATGATGTCTTCATCATGCTCTACCACAATTACAGTATTTCCTAAGTCACGAAGCGCTTTTAATACTACTATTAAACGCTCGGTATCTTTTGGATGCAGACCAATACTTGGTTCATCTAAAATATACATAGAACCAACCAAGCTACTACCTAAAGAGGTTGCGAGGTTAATACGCTGACTTTCTCCTCCAGATAGTGAATTCGATTTTCGGTTTAAAGTTAGGTAGTCTAAACCTACATTAGATAAAAAGGAAAGTCTATTGTTTATTTCTTTTAAAAGTCGTTTAGCAATAGTTAAGTCATTATCACTTAGCGCTAACTGCTTAAAGAAAATGGCCAATTTATTTAAAGGCATTTCTACTAAATCTGTAATGGTTGCGCCACCAATTTTAATATAATTAGCTTCAATACGTAGACGTTTTCCGTTACAAACTTTACATTTTGTTTTCCCTCTGTAACGCGATAACATTACTCGGTTTTGAATTTTGTAAGCTTTGCTTTCTAATTCGGAAAAGAAATTATTTAAACCTTCAAAGTATTGGTTACCAGTCCAAATTAATTGCTTTTGTTCTGCACTTAACTCAAAATAAGGTTTATGAATAGGAAAATTATAATGATGTGAATTATTTACTAATTGATCTTTATACCAACTCATACTTTCTCCACGCCAAGGAAAAATAGCGTTTTCATACACCGAAAGTGCTGTATTTGGGATTACCAAATCGTCATCGATACCAATAACATCTCCATAACCTTCGCATTTAGGACAAGCGCCATAAGGATTATTAAAACTGAATAAATGTACATTTGGTTCTAAAAAGGTAATGCCATCCAATTCAAACTTATTACTAAACTGTTGTTGTTTATTATCGCTTAAGGTTTCTAAGTAACATTCTCCTTTCCCTTCAAAAAAAGCGGTTTGTGTTGCATCTGCTAGTCGGTTGTAAAAGTCTTCATCCTCTTTGGTGATAATTCGATCTACCACCAAGAAGATATCTTTTACATTCGCTTTAATATCTTGGGTTTCGTCTAAACGAATAATTTCGTCTTTAACTTTAATTCTAGCATATCCTTGCTGATTTAAAACCTTCAGTTTGTCTTGTAATTCTCTTCCTTCTTCTAAATGAATAGGAGCGAGGAGCAAGAGTTTTTCCCCTTCAGCAAAAGATTTTACATATTTAATGACATCTGCAACGGTATCTTTTTTTACTTCTTTTCCAGATTTAGGAGAGTAGGTTTTACCAATTCTAGCAAATAAAAGTTTGAGGTAATCGTAAATTTCGGTACTAGTACCTACGGTAGAACGGGGATTGGTAGAATTTACTTTTTGCTCGATAGCAATAGCAGGAGCAATTCCTTTAATATAATCTACTTTAGGTTTGTTTAACCGACCTAAGAACTGTCTAGCATAACTAGATAAACTTTCAACATAACGTCTTTGTCCTTCTGCATATAAGGTGTCAAAAGCCAAACTTGACTTTCCAGAACCAGATAAACCCGTAATTACGACTAATTTGTTTCTTGGGATTACGACATCAATATTTTTAAGGTTATGCAATTTTGCACCTTTAATGATGATATTTTGTTTCGGATTTACTTCAGAAATATTAGTGTACATAAGCTTTTAAAGGAATAATTGTGCAAAGATACTACAACTAGTTCAGCATAAAAAATAGATTATTGTGTAATAAAATGTTAAAAAAAGTATTTATTTTTTGTTTTTTAGGAATGATTCTTGTTATATTTGACTCATACTAACATAAATAACAAAATACTAGCTTATAGCATAACATTACTTTTTAAATTTTAACCCCAAGTATTAGAAGGCTTTCTTCTGTGCAAAAAAGTAATCATTATGCAAAAAGAACTTACAACCGACGCTACTCTTGTTAGTAACTACATTAAAGGAGATGAAAGCGCACTAGGAATTTTAATTACCAGACACAAACAGCGAATCTACAGTTTTATATACTCTAAAGTATATGACAAAGATATTGCAGAAGATATTTTTCAAGATACTTTTATTAAGGTTATACGAACATTAAAAAAAGGTTCTTATAATGAAGAAGGTAAGTTTTTACCTTGGGTTATGCGTATCTCTCATAATTTGGTTATCGATCATTTTAGAAAAAGTAATCGAATGCCTAAATTTAGTAATACGGGTGAATTTAGTATTTTTTCTGTACTGAGTGATAGTGCTTTGGATGCCGAAAAAACAATCATTAAAGAACAGGTAGAACGTGATGTACGACGTGTTATGGATGAGTTACCAGAAGATCAAAAAGAGGTTTTGGTAATGCGTATGTATAACGATATGAGCTTTAAAGAAATTTCTGAAAAAACAGGTGTAAGCATAAACACTGCTTTGGGTAGAATGCGATATGCTTTAATTAACATGCGAAAAATTATTGATAAGCATAATATTATTTTGACTAATTAACAATAATATAAAGTATGTTTCGTTTTTAGAGTATAACAAACACATTTTAAATGGCAAAACTTTACTCTAAACATCCTAAAAAGGAACAAATTAACCAGAATCCTAAACAAGAAACAATAGATTTTCTTCTTAGTTATTCTAAATCTTTAAGTGTATTACACTACAATAACTTGAAGTTTGAAACACTTCTAAACTAAATAAAAAAAGTTCTGATTTTTAATCAGGACTTTTTTTTATTCCTACGTAAGCAGGAATCTCTTAGAATTAATTCTATTTTTTAATTAGGAATAGAAACAAAATATAACCTTAAAAATAGCTTCACACTTTAGGGCATACGCTCCAAATTTTCCATTTAGGAAAATCCAACTCTTCTTGACTAAAGAGAGGTGCAAGTTCTAATATTGTTTTTTTAAACGACAATGCTATTATTTACTTTTAGAGTTGGTTTTTTTTTGTAAATAATAATTCTTCATAATTATACGTGTTTAAATATTCTATTCTAATCTTTTCTAAATGTTTGCTTACTAAATCTTTATTTTTATAATCTTCAGACAAACAGTTTTTTAAATTTTCATCAAAAACGGTTAATACTAAATAGTAGTTTCCTTTTAATCTACTTGTATGTGCGCTTTCTAAAATTGGATTATTTCCATTCTGTTCCCGTTTTGCATCTACTAAAATAGGAACTAAATTTATTGTTTTTGTTTCTCTTTCTGTTTCATAAAAAGATAAAGAATAGGTTTCTCCATCTATTAGTATTGGTACATTGCTTTCTACATCTATGTAGTCTCTTTTAAATTTATTATTGATATAGGTATAAAAATGATTTGCATCTTTTGGGTCTTCAAAAATAAAAGCGTTTTGTTTTGGCAATCCTTTTTTGAATTTTTTAGCTACCATTAGTTTATAGGTCTCAATTTTTGGTGCTATTTTGGTTGGTATACAGGAAGTAAAAACGAATATAACAATAATAAATAATGCTGTGATTTTCATAAATATATTTTAGAAATAGCAACAATTAGTATGCCATGAATTCTTTAAAAATAGCTTCGCATTTTGGGGCAAACGCTCCGAATTTTCTTTTTAGGAAAATCCACCTTTCTTTAACTAAAGAGTGGAGCAAGTACTATTAATAATTTTATAAAACAATAATATTCTTATTTGCTATTCGCGTAATACGCTTTTAAAACAGTACTTCTACCAATAGTTTTAGTAATAATATCCTTTTCTAAATCCCATCCTCGTGCTGGAGAATATTCTCTACCATACCAAATAATTTGTAAGTGTAAATCATTCCAAAGTTCTTTTGGAAATATTCGTTTGGCGTCTTTTTCGGTTTGCGTAACGTTTTTTCCGTTGGTTAAATTCCATCGGTACATTAATCGATGTATATGTGTGTCTACAGGAAAAGCAGGAACTCCAAATGCTTGACTCATAACTACACTAGCGGTTTTGTGCCCTACAGCTGGAAGTTCTTCTAAATATTCGAAACTTTGAGGAACAATACCATTATGTTTTTCAATTAAAATTTTTGATAAACCATAGATGCCTTTACTTTTCATTGGCGACAATCCGCAAGGTCTAATGATTTCCTTAATTTCTTCCACAGAAAGTTTTATCATATCATAAGGGTTATCTGCTTTTGCAAAGAGTAAAGGGGTAATTTTATTTACTCTTACATCTGTACATTGTGCAGAAAGTAAAACAGCAATTAGCAACGTATATGGATCTTTATGGTCTAATGGAATTGGTATTTCTGGATATAGCTTGTTTAACGTTGTTATAACAAAATCTACTTTTTCTTGTTTGGTCATTATTGTATCTTTGAAAAACAAAAATAAGAAATATGAAGACATTACAGGTAGGAGATACGGTTCCAAATTTCACAGTGAATAATCAAGATGGTGAAGCAATATCTTTAAGCGATTATAAAGGAAAGAAACTGATTGTTTTCTTTTACCCAAAAGCGAGTACACCTGGTTGTACGGCAGAGGCTTGTAATTTACGAGATAATTACAAAGTATTACAAGAGAAAGGTTACGAGTTACTAGGTGTTAGTGCCGATTCTGAAAAAAGACAAACCAATTTTAGAAATAAATATGTGTTTCCTTTTCCGTTATTGGCAGATGAAGATAAAGTCGTTATTAATGCTTTTGGTGTTTGGGGAGAAAAGAAATTTATGGGAAAAACCTATGATGGTATTCATAGAAAAACTTTTATTGTGGATGAAAATGGAGTAGTAGCGAGAGTTATTGATAAAGTGAAAACAAAAGATCACGCAGCACAGATTTTAGAATAAAAAGTAACAATATAAAGTATAAAAAAAGACCTTACTAAGTTTATCTAAGTAAGGTCTTTTCTAATTTTATAGAATTTCTAATTTATTGATCTTCGCTATAAATCTCTTCGGTTTCGCAACTAAATAAACTTTTCTCTTTTATAATTTTAGATACACCTTCAGGAAGCATGCCTTCCCAACCGGATTCTCCGTTAGATATCATTTTTAAAACTTTACGAGAAAATACAGAAAGTATTTTAGGATCATAATCTGCTATATCTACTACTTTTCCGTTGTACTTAAAGAATTTATATAATTCTTTCATTCTAGGATGTACTTTTAAATCTTCACTTGTTGTTAAAGTACCATCTCCATTTTCCATAGGATATAAATACACACGTAAATCTTTAAAGAATAATTTACCAAAAGCTTCTAGAATTCCTCCACTTAAATGACGGTAATATTTCTCGTCAAAAATATCGACTAAATTATTCACTCCCATTGCAAGTCCCATTCTGGCTTTAGAGTATTGTGAGAAGTATTCTACCAGTTTGTAATATTCTTGGAAGTTGGATATTAAAACGGTTTGACCAAGAGAACAAAGTAATCTTGCTCTATCCATAAAGTCTTGCTCGTCTATTTCACCTTCCGCACGAAGATTAGATAATGTAATTTCAAAAATTACTTGTGTCTTTTCTTCGTCTACTTTATTTTCTTTTATAAACATGTCATAAGATTTATGAAACATATCCATATTTACCTTTGTAACAGGTCTAAAGCTACCACGAAGTGCTAATATATTCTTCTTATAAAGTACTCTTGCTGGTAAAACATTGTTTCCATCTGGTGCAAACATAATAGCATCTGTCATGCCATTTTTAACCAGTTGTAAACTCATTAATCTATTATCTACATCTTCAAAAGCAGGACCAGAGAAATTAATAGTATCAATTTCTAGTTGGTCTTTATCTAAGTGATCGTATAAATATTTTAATAATTTTTTAGGTTCGTTGTACTTATAAAAAGCACCATAAATTAGGTTCGTACCTAAAATACCTAAAGTTTCTTGTTGTAGTCTCGCATCGTTTTCTTTAAAACGAAGGTGTAATATAATTTCGTTATAATCTTGATCTGGATCTATTTGGTATTTAATACCTACCCAACCATGGCCTTTGTATTTTTTAGCAAAATCTATAGTTGCTACTGTATTTGCGTACGAGAAAAATAATTTATTAGGATGGTCATCACGAGTTAATCGCTCTTCCATTAGTCTAACTTCATGATTTAACATTTTACGTAAACGCGCTTCGGTTACATAACGCTTATCTTCTTCAATACCATAAATGGCATCACTAAAGGCTTTATCATAAGCAGACATTGCTTTAGCTATGGTACCAGAAGCTCCTCCAGCTCTAAAGAATTGACGAACAGTTTCTTGTCCAGCGCCTATTTCGGCAAAGGTTCCGTAAATGTTTTCGTTTAAGTTTATTCGAAGTGCTTTTGTTTTCAACGAAGGAATTTCATCAAACTCTTTATCACCTTTAATGGTTATTTCCATTTTAAATTTGGTTTTCTTGCTATTAAATTACCATTTAGCGATTGTAAGCATAACTGGTATAACAAAGATATTAAATAAGTGTACCAAACAAAAAAATAAACTTATTTTTGTTTTAAAATCTATATACAATTGAAAGTAACTTTTCTTGGCACAGGAACTTCACAAGGTATTCCAGTTATTGGAAGCACACATCCGGTATGTTTAAGCAATAATCCAAAAGATAAAAGGTTGCGTGTTTCTGTAATGATTACGCATAATGATAACGTGTATGTTATAGACTGCGGACCAGATTTTAGAGCGCAAATGCTGAAACAAAATGCAACCAAATTAGATGCTATTTTGTTTACGCATGAACATGCAGACCATACTGCAGGATTAGATGACATAAGACCTTTCTTTTTTAAACAAGGCGATATTCCTATTTATGCGCATCAAAGAGTATTGGAATCTCTTAGAAGACGATTTGATTATATTTTTGAAACTGAAAACAAATATCCAGGAGCACCAAGTGTTGCGCAAAATAGGATAACAAATGCGCCATTTTATATTGAAGATTTTAAAGTTACTCCAATTAATGGGATGCATAATAATTTGCAAGTTTTCGGATTCCGATTAGAAGATTTTGCATATTTAACAGATATGAAAACAGTTGCAGACGAAGAGATTGAAAAGCTTAAAAACTTAGATGTTTTGGTAATTAATGCATTGCGCGAAAAAGAACATATTTCCCATTTTAATTTAGAAGAAGCATTAGCATTTATTGAAAAAGTAAAACCTAAAAAAGCCTATTTAACACATATAAGTCATTGGCTAGGTTTTCATGATGAAGTACAACAAAAACTTCCTGAAAACGTTTATCTGGCTTATGATGGATTAACCATTAACCTATAACTAATTACCATTATGAAGAGTAAAATTTTTATGTACTTATTTATTTTCACAGCATTACTTGTTGTTTTTCAATATGTAAATTCTAAAAATGTATTTGAAGCGGATACAGCCCAACTAGAGGGGTATAAAACGAAAATTGAAAAGTATAAAGATTCTGTCACTGTTTTAGGGGATAAAGCTTTTCAATATTCCGAATTTAGTTTAGGCTATTCTGATGAAGCTTTAGACTATATAGAAAAACGTGGTTATGATAGTGACCAATTAATAGCACTTATTGAAGAATCTCTTTATGAGTTAAATTTAAAGGAAGGAGATAATCCCTTAGTGCCTTATGCTGCAATGTCTTCTGGCGGAAAAATGATTATTAATGCGATTCGCGTTCTAAACCACAAATGGTTAATTTGTAACTTTAATGATGGCGAATATTGGGGCGAATTATTTTTAAAATATACCATTGGCGAAAACGGTGAAATTATTTTTGAAGTTGTAGATTCCCTTTTATATACAACTAATTAACTGTAAAAAAAGAATTTACTTTTACTAGATTACCGCTTTCTGTATAGCCTTGAATAGTTATTTCATAAGTTCCTAAATTATCTGAAGTGAAAAAATTATATGTGTTTTCTCCTTTGTTTAATGATGCATTTGGAAGCCATAACAATTGATTTCTATAATCTGGAATTCTTTCTAAAAGAGAAGTGTTTTGCTCATAATTAGGACTATAGTATAGTTTTTTATTTTCTAATTTTTCAATAGTTATTTGCTTTATATAATCTCCTTTAGGAGATATATCATTTAAAGAAAAATCATTATTTTTAGTCTTAAAAGAGATGATTCCATCGTAAACCTTAGAACCATACATATATTGCCCAATTACAACTGCAATCTTATCAATATCATTGGATCTGTAATTTACAATATCACTATTATTTGTAATTAAAAGCCCATCAACAAGAACTAAAGGTTCTGTATTAAAAAAGGGAATTACAATTTCTGAATTTAGATAATCGTTTACAACAAATTTATAATCATCTCCATCAGGTTTTATAGATGCAGCAAGTATAATTTCAACAAATGTTTCTTGAATTGTTTTAAACCTAGTATAATCTTCTAATTTGTATGTGTATGTAGTTGCAAGTGGATAGAAAAAGGGTTTGTTGTAATTTCTTGATATAATACTATCGGTTTTTATATTGTAATATGCGTTTTCTATTTGGTTATTAATACTTTGTCTTTTTACCCAATCTTTAATGTTTTCATTTAAAAGTAGTTTTTTGAATTCTAAATGTTTTGGAAGAAATTCTTGCGTATTGATTTCTAAGATATAATCTTCTGCATTTGGTTCCTGTACCTGTACTATTGCAATTGTATTACTGTATTTTTCGTTTAAAGTAAAAAAGAATAGTCCAGAATTATTAGTGCTTACATTTTTAAAAATAAAATTTTTTCCAGTTATGGAAAGTGATATGGATTTATTTTTTACAGAAGCATTATTGTTAGATGTTATTTTTCCAGTAAGAAGTTCTCCTCTTAGTTCTGGTAAATAGTATGTATTTGGTTTATAGGTAGTTGTGACTTCTTTGTTTTTAATGTTATTTATAATATTAACAGAGTCTATTTTTCTTACAGAAATAGAAGAGGATTTTAAATTTGAATATTTGTTTGTAACAGTAATTATTACTTTTTCTCTTGAAGTGTAGCTGGTTTTATTAGATTTGAAACCAAGGTATGTATCAGTTATAACATTCTTGTTTAGAGTTTTTGTTTTTATTATTTCTACTTTCTTTTCACTAATATTTGTTGCATTATTAGTTGTTTCTGTATTGTACGGATTTATAACAAATATGTCTTGCTCAGAAAAACTATTTTCAATATTATTTTTACTCCAATTTGTATAAGAAATAAGTTTATAATGTCCTGTCTTTACAGTTGAAGGAATAAAGAATTCACCGGAGCTTATACTGTTTTTTACATGTAATTTATGATTAAAAACCACGTGGTTATCACTAGATAATAATACCACATAATTTAGCAGGCTGATATCACTTAAACTAGAGTTTTCTGGGATGATATGATAGGATTTATAATATAAAAACTCTCCCACTAATAGTGTGTTAGAATTGACTAGTAATTGAACAGATTCTTCTGGGATTTGTGTTTTTAATAAGTCAAATTCTTGCGTGTTTATTTGCGAAAACAAAGAATTCACACAAATAATTAATAATATTGTTATTTTTTTCTTCATAATTAATCTTCCCAAAAATCTGGTTGTATATTAGACCCAACTGATGTGCAATCTCCACATTCTGGATTTGTAAGTATCCAATAATCATTTATGTTATTAGGTAATTCAGAACTAGATAAATTATAAGTGATACTGTAGTTAAAATTTATATCTGCATTTAAGGTTAAAAGTCTATATATTTCTGCTCTTTGATTAGGTGTGCGGTCACTGAGAGTGTTATCTGAACCATCTAAGGCTATTTTTTCACATTTATATAAATAGTCGGGTCTAAGTATTGCAAAATCATTATGACTAAAATATATTCTTTTTGTTGCAATTGATTCTACCGAAAAGTAACCGATAACTTTTGAGTTAGGGTTAGTTGTAGATTCTATATTACCAGTAACATATCCAGGTTGGTTTTGTGATAAGACACTTCCAATATTTCCTAATTCATTTACTACTTTATAAAAAGTATAGGCCTCGATTGATTGTGAATACTGTTTTACAAGAATACTATAGCGGTCTCTAAGAACACCATTGTTTTTGTTAATAAAATGAACAGGAAGCTTTGAAACAGTATTAAAAATAAGATCATTAGTAGAGGCTTGTAAAATTCCAGTAGAATTGTTAAAGCCATAACAAACACGCTCTTCTTGAGTTCTATTAGGAAAAGAAAAACTAAAATCAACTAAAGTGTTACCACCAAAAGGAACTGCACTATAATTAAATATATAGGCCTCTTCGTTTACATAGTTAGGTGCTATAATTTGATATGTTTCTTCATATTCATATCTAAAATATCTAGTGTCGCTATTTTGATTTTCACTATCTAAAAATATTTGAATACCTTCCTCACCATCATCATTAGTTAGAAGTTCTGAATAGAGATTAGTTATTTCAGATTCTGCTGTCAAAATACTTGGTTTAGATTTATACTCATTTCCATCTTGGGTACTAATATATAGTGAGTATTCTAAGTTATTAATTGCTTGAAAAGGTATGTTTGAAATATATTGCCCTTCAGTATTTTGAGAAAATGAGTATATATTATTATTACTATCTTCTACCCAAACTGTGGCATTTTCTTCAGTTACTGGTTCGCTTTCTTCAAGAATGAATGTTCTAGATAATTTTACAACTTGATGTTTTAATTCGTTAGTAATAGTGCTTTCTACAACTAGAATATCTTCAAAAGTTAAGGTTTCTACTTCATAGGGTTCTCTACATGCAAAAACAATTAGAAGTATTGCTAACCCGAAAAGACTATATGTTTTTGTTTTCATAATTAAAACTTAAAGTTATATGTTATTGTAGGAATTGGTACTGCAAAAACAGACGTTTTATAGGCTTGAATTTTACCGTTTTCATTAACAAAAAACACAGAATATGGATTGTTTCTACCTAATACATTATACACAGAAATATTCCAGAAACTGTGTGCTAATTTTTTAATTTTATGGTTTCCCTCTATATTTAACCCCAAATCTAATCTGTAATAATCAGGTATTCTAAATTTGTTTCTATCACTATATACTACTTGTTCCTCTCCAGCAAAAGTGTATTTGGCAATAGGAAAAGTTACTGGTCTTCCGGTTTGATAGGTAACGTTTGCTGAAAAACTAAAACGATGTGTTAATTTATAATTTGCTATAAGTGAAAAATCATGCGGTTTATCAAAGTTGGCAGAAAAGTATTTACCATTATTTACACGTTCTTGATCTATTGGACTATCCAATTTTATTAAAGATCTAGAATAACTATAAGATAACCATCCATTAAGTTTTCCTTTTTTCTTTTTTATTAAAAGTTCTACACCATAAGCTTTGCCTTCTCCTTGTAATAATTCTTGTTCAATATTTTCATTTAGACTTAAGTTTGCTCCAATTTTATAGTCTAATATGTCATTCATTTTTTTATAATAACCCTCTAAGCTTATCTCTAAGTCACTATCTATTATGTTTTTATATAATCCTATTGCAAATTGATTTGCACGTTGTGGACTTATGTTTAAATCGGAAAGTTTCCAAGTATCTGTTGGTGATTCTGTAGTATTATTGGATAATAGATGTATGTACTGTATAGTATTATTATAACTTCCTTTTATAGAAAGGCTAGGAGATAGGAAGTACCTTAAAGATATTCTAAATTCTGGTCCACCATAAGTTTCTATAAACTTATTTTTACCATAATCTCTAGTTTCTACAATAGTTGATTCATCTCTTGGACCACCACTTGTATATACGTTTTGAGTAGATGCACCTAATGCTGCATAAAAGGAATAACGTATTCCTAAATCTACTAAAAGCTTGTCATTAACTTCAAACTTATCTGAAATATATAAAGCAGATTCTAATGCTCTTTCTTTGTCTATAGTTAATGCTATTACATCTGATTTTTCACCATTTGGGTTTATTTCTCCTGGATTTATATTATAAAGTTTTGTGCTTAAACCATAATCAAACTTATGTTTTTTACTGTGTAAATATTTCATATTTAACTTAAACTGAGACTCATTGATTTTGTAACCATAATCAAAGTTTAAGTTAGAATCTCCTTCAAAACCAATATCAAATTTATACTGACTATTTACTAGTATAACTTCACTTTTATGTTTGTCATTATATGTATGATTCCACTTTATAGATGCTGCAAGGTTACTGTATTTGAATAAGGAATCTGAAGTAATACTAAATTTGTCTTTACTATAGTATACAGAAGTTTGAATATCATTATTCTTATTAATTTTATGTTTATACTTTACAATAAAATCATAAAAAGAAGCTTCGCTATTTTTTAAATCGTCTTCGTCTATGGCTTTTAAAATCCAATCAGAATAAGTAGAACGAAACCCAGTGACTAAAGAAGATTTTTCTTTTACTATTGGAACTTCTAATGCTAAGTTTGCAGTTACTGGGCCAATAGAACCTTCACCCGAAAATTTTTGAATATTTCCGTCTTTTGTTTTAATATCAAAAACAGAAGACAATCTACCTCCAAATTCTGCGGGGATACTTCCTTTGAAAATATTGACACTGCCCGTTGTAAAAGGGTTTAAAGCAGTAAAGAAACCTAAAAAGTGCGATGGACTATATATTACAGCATCGTCTAATAAAATTAAATTTTGATCTGTACGACCACCTCTAACATTAAACCCTGAGGATCCTTCGCCTGCAGATTTAATACCTGGTAATGTTGTTGCTATTTTTAAAACATCACGTTCGCCTAATACAACAGGAATTGTTTTTAATCCAACAACATCAATTGTTGTAACCCCTACAACAGCTTCTTTAATATTTGCATCTTTTTTAGCATCAATAATTACTTCATCTAAAGTTTCTGCTACTTCTGGAATATTTAAGTTTAAACTACCATTGTTATAGACCATAATATCATTTAAAGTTCCTTCAAAACCAAATAACTTTGTTTCTATTGTATTAAATCCTGCGGGAATTTCTACAGTGTAAAATCCTTTACTATTAGTTGTTGTATTAATATTTTTATCTTTAATACTTATTACTAAATTCTGTATAGGCTCATTGTTGTTTTCATTTTTTGCAATTCCAGAAATTATATAAAAAGCTTTATTGTTCTTTGTTTGCTTTCCAATAATGACTATTTTTTTATTAGCGTCTTCATTTTTATTATAAAACTGGATGGTATTATTTGAATTTAATTTTACACTGTCTTGTTTGAAAATGTTATTAACTATGCTATTATTAATTACAGTATTATTTGTAAGAATCACGCTGTTATTTTGAATAAAAAAATTGAGTGTTGTTTCTTTCAATAAATCAGTTAGAATGAAATTTACTGTGGCATCTTTATAATTTTTATTTAAAGTTGCATTAGAAAACCAATCTTCTTGAAAATAGAACTTAAAGCTAGTTTTGGTTTCTATTTTTTTAATAGCTTCTCTGAGTGTATTGTTTTCTAATTGGATTGAAATTTTATTATTAGTTTGTCCAAATACTGTTTGTATAAACAAAAACAAAAAACATATTATGTAAATTTTTTTTAACATATTCTAAATTTGGTATACATTCTTAAAGTTGATTGTCAATTTGATTAATTAATAATTTATAAAATTGGTTTGGATTTCTTTTTAAGAGAACCGTATTTTTTTTATAATATTCATTAATTAGCGTTTCCATTTCTGGAAAAATTTTGCGTAAACTTTTCCTGGATTTTATTTCATAAAAATCTGTATTATATTGTAGGAGATAAATAGCATACTTATTAAATATAAAATAGGTTTTATTTCCTCTTATTTTTTCCTTTTTATCTTTTGAATGTTTACTATAGAGATTTATAAGGTTTCCTTTATAAACAGGTTCTAGAAATCCGTTAAAACCAATTTTCTTTAATTTATCATTATTATAAAAGTTGAAAAATTCATGATTAGCAATAGTAAAACGACTAATGTTTTCGGAAATTAATTTAATATTCAGGAAGTTTTTTTCTGTATTAGGATTTAAGATTAATTGATCTTCAAGTAGATCATATTTTAGAGATAAATTAAAATAAGGTTGCCCTTCACTAACTACTAATCCATTATAATATTGAAAACTTTGAAAATAACGATGCTCCTCTTTATTAGATTTAAAATAGTCAATAAATAATTTTCCATTAAGTAAATTTAAACTCTCAATACCAATTATAGAATCATAAACTGTATAATGTTTTTCTTTAGAAAACTCATTTTGAGATAGTAGAGAACTACTATATAAAAATAAAAGAAAAGTGTAGGTAAATTTTATTATCAAAATGTGATTTTAAGTGATTTCAAGGTACAAAAAAATGTAGGGAAACTATTATTTTTTATAAAGATGTTCCTTGTATATATTAAATGTTACCCAAAAGTTTTATAACAACTTGTTTAACCACTCTTTTAGCGCATAAAAATTTTGAGGAGCAACACCATGACCAACAGGAAATTCACTGTATTGGTGTTTGATGTTTAAAGATTTTAAAAACACTGGTGCTTTTCTAGCCCAATCTACAGGAATAACTTGATCTACACTACCATGAGAACAGTAAAAATTAAGATTACTATAATCTTTAGTTTCTACATCTTCAGGTAAAATAGCCGGATTTATATAACCACTTAAAGCAATGATGTTTTTTACTTTTTTAGGATAGGTTAATGCTACACCATAACTTAAAATGGTTCCTTGACTAAATCCTAAAAGGGATACATTATCTTTATTTACGGGATAAGCGGCGGTTGCTTCATCTATAAATTTGGCAATAAGATCTCTCGATTGTTTTGCTTCTTCGTCATCACTCCATTTTGCACCAGTAGCATCAAAATCAATAGTGTACCAAGCGTTTCCATAAGGTTGCATGGCTTGAGGCGCTCTAACAGAAATGATAAATAATTCTTCTGGTAATTCGGCAGCAAAAGAAAATAAGTCGTTTTCATCACTTCCATATCCATGAAGTAGAATAAGTAAAGGAGCATTTTCTTTTAAAGAAGATTCGCGAACGATATGATGCAGGGAAAGGTTTTGTGTAGTCATTATTAATTAGAATCAGATTTACCAATATTTGAGAATAATTTTTGAAAGAAAGCACCAACCAAAGGTACTTGTTGCATTTTACCAGAAATAGCAGAAGAAATACCGTAAATAAATAATACAGCAAAAAACACCCAAAAACTAGAGGTGATTGGCCAGCTATCAAAAGAATTAATTACTCTTCCTAATAATAAAAACATAATCCATAAACCAAGTCCTTGTCTAATATGAAAAGAAGAGAAATCGTTTTTCTTATCGTTATTTAAAAAGTAAGCTATTATTGGTCCAAATATAGTAATGTACGCTACAATGGCTAATTTTTTTCCTTCTTCTACAGTTTGTTCTGTCATTATTTAAGAATCATTTTATTGTTTGCAATTATACCATAAACACTTCCTTTTAATGGCGTGTTTAAAAATATACTGTTTTTAGATTTTGAATGTATGTTGGATGTATCGAAAGTAAATTTACCATTGGGATTAAATAAACTTGCGTTTATTTTATTCCCTTCCGAAATTGTTGTGCTTTCTTGTCCGAAGCGTTCTTTTCCTTTCGTTAAAATACTTACCGTTTTCTTTACAGAGAATAGTGTGTTTAATGCACTGAAAGCACTCTCTAAGCCAATAGTTCCGTAGTCGGCATAATCGAACTCAATATTTTTAAGTTCAATGTTTAACGGATTATGATCACTGGTAACCAAATCTATCGTACCGTCTTTTACACCTTCTATTAAAGCATCTACATCTTTCTGAATTCGTAAAGGAGGTTGCACTTTAAAGTTTGTATCAAAAGTAGTTAGTACATCGTCTGTAAAAAATAAGTTATGAATAGCAACACTGCAACTTACGTCTAATTTTTTCTTTTTCGCTTCACGAATAAGTTCAACCGATTCTGCTGTAGAAATCGTTGGAATATGTAATTTTCCGTTGGTATATTCTAGTAAAAATAAATCTCTAGCAACTTGAAGTGCTTCGGCAAGATTCGGATTTCCTTTTAAGCCTAAAGTCGTACTTGTAATATTTTCATTTACTACGCCATTTCTGCTAATCGAATTATCTTGCGGATAGGAGTATACCAAACCATTAAAATTGCTAGCATATTGCAATGCAATTTTAAGCATGTTGGCATTTTCGATTGGTTTTTTAAAATCTTGAAAAGCGCAGGCTCCAGCGTTTTTCATATCGTACATTTCTGCAAGATGCTCTCCTTTGCTGTCTTTGGTTAAAGCGCCAATTGGTAATAATGTTACTGCGTGATTTTTGGCTTTACTTTTTACAAAAGCAATGTTAGAACTAGAGTCTAAAACGGGTTCTGTATTTGCGTTCATAGCAACCGTTGTAAAACCAGAAAGTGCTGCCGTTTGTAAACCATGAATTATGGTTTCTCTATCTTCAAAACCTGGTTCGCCATAACAAACACTACTATCAAACCAACCTTGCGATATATGCAGGTTTTCCAGATTAATTTCTTTATAATTATTGGTGTTTTTAATGTTCTCAGCAATTTTGCTAATCACACTTTTTTCTATTAAAATATCTTGAACCGTATTATGAAACTCACTTTTAGAGTCTATAATTGTAGCAGATTTTATGAGTATGTTCATTTCAAATATTTTAAGATGGCCATTTCAATAACTAAAAATAGCAGTGCAAAAATAACAAACCATTTCCATAGCTCGTTAATTTTAGAGTCGCTTTTTAAAGTATTAAATAATTGGGTTATTGATTCACTTGTTTGTATGTTTTCTAGGTTGCTTATATCTTGATACACCAAATTACTTTCGGTTCTATCTAAGTTATAGCTTACGTTTTCTATGCTTTCGGTTTTATTTTTTACCGTATAAATTCCTGCTTCGTTTGGTGTTTCGTTGGTAATTATAGAAACTTTATTATTAAAATAATGCTGTTGCGGAATCATATTTACGTTTTCCTTGACCAAAGATAAAATAGCATCTTGTTGCAGGGTAATAGCAATATCATATTTGTTTTCTTTTCCGATGGTATAGTATAAATCAGGGATTTGTAAACTACGTTTTGCTATATTATAGAAAGTAGGAACGATTAAAGGCGAGTTTATAAAATTGGAATTTTTAGCGTTTAACGCGGAAGCAAATACAAATACATTTTTGTGGTTTGCTAAAAAGGATTTAGCATCTTCAAATTGTAATACTTTCGAAGCGTTTTTTGTTTGGAAGGTATAATAGCTATTTACTTTCGGATATTGAAAATTAGCCACGCGCTTATCAAAAACATTGGTATATAAAGGATGCGAATAATTAATAGTCGTTATTTTCTTTTCGGAAGCCTTTTTGGTATTAAAGGCTAATCCTGCTTGTAATAATAAATTGTTGTAGGAGGAAAGCGTAATCTCTTCATTAGGAATTACAATTAAGAATCCGCCATTATCTGTAAAAGCAGTAAGTGCAGTGGATAGCGCGTTTGGTATTTCTTTTAATTCGTTTAAAACAATAAGATTTTGTTTGTCAAATACACTATAATTTAACTGATTTTGTTTTGTGCTGGTATAGTTAAATTCGCTTTTTGTAAAAATTCGTTTTAAGAAAGCATCGTTGGCATTATCAATACTTAACACATTAATTTTTGAAGCTTTATTGATGTTAAAAAATAGACTATTATCAAATTGAAGTTGTGTGTCTTCAATAGTGATTTCTCCATTTATATTTTCGTTTGCAGGAATAGTAAAACTAGTAATTGCTTCGCCTTGTAAAGCAACAGCTGTTTTTGCAATAAGTTTTCCATCGTTTAGTAAGGAAACCGGAAGGTTCTCAATAGCAATTCCTGTGTTTTTTAATCGTACACTGATATCTAAATTCGTTGCAGTGGTTTTTGAAATGTAAACACTATCGACAGAAACATTATTGATGTTTACTGGTTTTAAAGCCACTGCGTGAATTTGTATTAGCGAATCTGTTTTAGGTTGGAAGCTTTTCTCTTTTTCTTGAAAATCGGAAATCAAAATTAAGTTCTTTATGCTATTGGTATACTTATTAAATAAGGTTTTACTTTTTAAAAGAATCGCGTCATAGCTTAATTGATTTGGCGCATATTCCAACTGCAATAAATCGTTTTTAATCGCTTTTAAAGTCGTGTTTTTAAACGTTTGGTTGTTGGTTATAATAGATATGTTTTCGTCTTCGGGAACTTCAGTAATAATATCTTGTATTGCTCTTTTAAGTAGTTGACCTTGCGTACCTTTTGCTTGTAAGCTAAAGCTGTTATCTAAATAAATAACGGTCTCGGTTTTGGTAGTTAAGCGATTGGTTTTAGAAGTATACGGTTGTGCAAAAGCAATAATTGCGGCAGCCAATAAAAGCAACCTTGTAAGTAAGGTTAACCATTTTTTTATAATCGCACTCTTACGGGTTTGTAAATTGACTTGTTTTAAAAAAGCAACGTTGGTGAATTTTTCTATTTGAAACTTACGAAGCTGAAATAAATGAACAATAATAGGAATAAGCAGTGCAAATAATGCGTAAAGAATTTCTGGGTGTTTAAACTGCATATTATTTTAGATTGGTCAAAGATAAAAAATGATTAGTAATTTGAAAGCAATTGTTTTTGTTTTAACAAAAGAAAAAATAATCGGTCATTGGTTTCATTTTATGTGTATCAAAATAGGTTGTTATTTCCTGCTGTGCTTCGGTGTTAGCAACGGTTACAATACATTGCGGATTTTTAATTTGTTTTAAATAATCAAAATTATGTAATTCTTGATTATATATATGTTTACCAATTTTCTTCTTATTGTCGCAAATCCAATAAAAAGGAATTTCTTTTTCAATTAAAGCTTTGGCAATATTCTTTCCTTTCGTTCCTGCTCCCCAAATAGTTATTGGTCTTTCAGGATCATAATTTAACGCTAAAAAATAATGCAATTTGATATCTAGAAAATAATTTTGTGCATAATGTTCATGCGTTCTAGAAGTTCTGGTGCTATAATCTCGCCATTGATGTAATACTTGATTGCAAGGAATACATTTAAAATTATGCTTGTAAAATCGAAAGGTTAAATCATAATCTTCGGGATAACGGTTGGGATTAAAAGCATCTGCTGTAATAAAATCATCCCGATGCAACATCCAACAAGGAGAGGGGATTACGCATTCCTTATAAATTTCAGAATAATTACTTCCTGTAATAGTTAAATCATTCAGCCACCTTTCATATCGTGCATAACCATTGCTAATGCCTTCGTCACTAAAATACTGTACCAAACCAACCGCAACATGCTGTTTGCCATTTTCTAGCAAACTAGTAAGTAGGATTTGCAATTTATCGGGATGCATAATATCATCACTATCCATTCTAGTGATATAAGATCCTGTACTATTTTTAAAAGCAAGTTGTAATGCATCTATAATTCCTACGCCATCATTTTTTAACAGTTTTATTCTAGGTTCTGCTTTCGCAAAATTAGAAACTAAGGTATAACTAGCATCTGTAGATCCATCGTCTACAATAATAAGTTCCCAATTGGTATAGCTTTGTTGTGTAATAGAGTGTATACAATCCGACAAAAAAACTTCGGTGTTTTTAAAAGGAGTAATAATACTAATAAGTGGGTTTTGCATGAAGCGAATATAGCAAATCTTCATTTTAACAAAAAGTTAAGGGATTAAATTGTAACACATTGTATTTTTGAGCGTCAATTAATCAAACTAAAACCAATTTCTCCTAAAAGAGAGAATATTAAACTATTAATTTATGAAAAAAGTATTAGCCATTATTGGATTAAGTACGTTGTTAGTTGCTTGTGGAACTACTACCAAAACAGGGTCCAACGATTTAGCAACAAGTACAGCAATTGAAACTGCTTTAGATTTAACTAAGGTTGTTAATGATAAAGTTCCTGTGACTATTAATCCAGGACGTTTTACAGCAGAAACGGTAACGTATAGATTACCAAGAGTAGTACAAGGGACGTATTCTGTTAGTGATTTTGGAAAGTATGTAGACGATTTTAAAGCTTTTGATTACAAAGGAAATGAAATCGCTACTACTAAATTAGATGATAATTCTTGGACTATTGCAAATGCAACAAACTTAGACAAGATTACGTATTATGTTAATGATACTTTTGACACCGAAAGCTCTGGAGGAATTGGAGGAGAAAATCCTTTTTCACCAGCAGGTACAAATATTGAACCTACAAACTATGTTTTAAACTTACACGGTTTTGTTGGTTATTTTGATTCTTTAAAAAACGCACAATACAAATTAGATGTAACTGCGCCAACAAGTTTTAAACGTTCTTCTGCTATTCAAGAAGTAGGATCAGAAACAAGTAAAGATGGAAATACTACAACTACAAGTTATTTTGCACCTCGTTATTTTGATATTACAGATAACCCAATGTTTTATGGTGATTTAGATGTTGAAGAATTTCAAGTAGGAGATATTAAAGTAGTATTAAGCGTATATTCTCCAAACAAAGTACATACAGCGGCATCACTAAAAGAAACGATGTTTAAAATGATGCAAGCTCAAAAAGCATATCTAGGAGATGTGAATGCAACACCTCGTTATGATATCTTTCTTTATTTAAGTGAAGGTAAAGAAGATTCTCCTAAAGGATTTGGTGCTTTAGAGCATCATACTTCTACAGTTGTTGTAATGCCAGAAAGTTCTCCTGCAGATGGTTTAGCAAAAAGTATGACAGATGTTGTTGCTCATGAGTTTTTTCATATTGTAACTCCTTTAAGTGTACACAGTGATGATGTACATTATTTTGATTATGACCAACCAACATTCTCAAAACATTTATGGATGTATGAAGGTGTAACAGAATATTTTGCACAACACTTTCAAGTATATGAAGGTTTAATGTCAGAAGATGAGTTTTATGCAACGATGTTAAGCAAAATTAAAACTGCTGCTAACATGAATGATACGATGAGTTTTACTGAAATGAGTGAAAACGTATTAGAGGAACCTTATGCACCACAATATTATAATGTGTATATGAAAGGAGCTTTAATTGGGATGTGTATTGATATTTTAATGCGTGAAGAAAGTAACGGAAACAGAAGTATGCTTTCTTTAATGAAAGAACTTTCTGCTAAATATGGAAAAAATAAGCCTTTTAATGATGATACTATTATAGAAGAAATTACAGCAATGACATATCCATCTGTTGGGGAATTTTTAACCACACATGTGGAAGGAACTACACCAATAGATTATAACGCGTTTTTTGCTAAAGTTGGTTTAGAGTTACAAGAAAGCAAGGTGAAAACAAATTACATTCAAAACGATGGTGAATTTATATTTGCGCCAAATAGAGAAACGCAAACTATTGCTTTTTCTCCAGCAGTTGCTAATAATAGTTTCTGGAATGACAATGGTGTAAAAGCTGGTGATATTGTAAAATCTGTTGATGGCGTAGAACTTAATATGCAAACAGCGCAACAAATTATTGGTGGTATGTATGCATGGCAACCAGGAAAAGAAATTAACGTTGTACTAGAAAGAGATGGTAAAGAAATTGTTATTAAAACAACACTTACGCAGTCTTTTACAACAGGAAAAAAATTACAACCAAAAGCAGATGCTACAGCAGCACAAAATGCTTTACGTAATGCTTGGTTAAAAGGATAGAGAATTTAGAATTTCAATAAAAAAATGCCTGATGTATAAAATACATCAGGCATTTTTATTTTACCAAAGCACTGAAAATGAATAGAAAAAAGGCTATATTTATTTTGCTATTAATCAATTATCTAACATCATGAAAAATATTTTTTTGTTATTAATTCTCATATTTTTTGCAACAGGAAGTCTTTGTGCTCAAGATAAAAACGAAATTGAAGATGCTAATTTTTGTGTTGCGGTAGACGGAAAAGTTTTTAAACACCAGAATGGAGAAGTCGTTTTGCTAGAGAAAATAATAAAGTTAAATAACGGAACTATAGTGTATCCTAATGGAGGTTATAGACTAAAAAATGAAGATAAATTCTATTTAAAGGAAGGTGAATGTATTGGCTTTAGCGGTAAAATTTATGAAAGCCAAGACAAGTTAAATGTCGTTTTATATAGAAAACTCCAAAGACGTAGAGAGTAGTTTAAAACCCCTCAAAAACTCCAAGTCCGAATAAAGCAAAATCGTATTTCACTGGATCCTTAGCGTCTAGTTTACGCAAGGCGGTATCTAGTTCTAACAATGCTTTTCCGTCGTTTTGTTTGCGCGTAAGAATTCCTAATTTTCGCGCTACGTTTCCAGAATGTACATCTAACGGACAAGATAACAGACTAGGAGAGAGGCTTTGCCAAATGCCAAAATCGACTCCAGCATTATCGTTTCTTACCATCCAACGTAAATACATATTAATACGTTTAGCTGCCGAATTTTTAAGCGGATCACTTACATGTTTTTGAGTTCTTTGTAAATGCTCAATTTCAAAAAAGGTATGCTTAAAGTTGTGAATAGCCTTCTGTAACGAATCGTTTTCTACATGATTAGCAAATACGGCTTCTAAACCTTCATGCTCTACATAAATATGCTGTAAAGCCTTTATAAATGTTATGAAATCTAAGCCGTTAAACGTTCTATGTACAAAAGTTTCTAAGGCTTCTAAGTCGCTTTCTTGATGGTTTAGAATAAAATCGTATGGCGCGTGATCTAGCATTTGCATCATGCGTTTGGCATTGTTAATAATGCTTTTTCTATTTCCCCAAGCTATCGTTGCCGTTAGAAATCCTGAAATTTCTATGTCTTCCTTTTTAGAAAAGGTATGCGGAATTTGAATAGGATCGCTATCAATAAATTTTACATTATTGTATGCTACGACTTTCGCATCTAGAAATTCTTTGAGGTCTTTTTGGTTTAGTTTTTTCACAAGAACAAAGATACTTATTCTATTGTAATAGTTTCTGTTGTGGCTTCTAGCATTCTTCCGTTTTCTTCAATAATAATGGTAACGGTAAATGTAAGGGAAGTTCCTGCCAGAATTGGTTCGTTTAAAACCATTTCATTTCTACCATAATAATATTCACTCTCTCTATTTAAAACTTCAATAACGTTTTCTAAAACTTCATTATCTAGTGTTTCCGGATTTCTATACGACAGTTTGCTGTTTAGAGAATTTCCAGTAGGAATACCCAATATATCTGTGTTTGCAGTAATTAGGATTTCGGAAACATGCTCTTTTAATGTATAATCTTCATCGCAAGTAGTTGCATAAGCGGCAGGAGAGAACTTTTTTAATTCTTTAAAATTGGAAGCAATTATGTTGTCAAATACGGGATCTAGGTTTAAGACTAAATCTGAAGAAGTTACTGCTGTTGCGTCTCCATCGACTTGATCTTTGGCAATAAAATATAAGGAATCAAAATAGGTGTTATAATCTTCAGAACAACAAGAAAATAGTACCGCTTGAAAAAGGGCGAAAAAGGCAAAAGATTGAATGGTTTTCTTGATCATAAGTAGTTTATTAATAGATGCAGGTTTTTCAATTTGGTTGCGTGAATATTCTGTAATTTTTTGATAAAGATATATAAAGTGTTCTTGATTTGTTATTCAAAAATACTAACTTGGCATCACTGTGAATGCAAAATAATCAACCGATTTTTATCTTTGATTTGCCATACAGTATTAAAACAAAATGTTGCGATTTAATTAACCATTATCTATGAAAATTTTCGAAAAAATTGCAATATCTATTGTTTTAGTATGCTTTTTAGGTACTTTATTCTTGAACTCTAAGATTTCTAGCCTCTTTTTCTTCTTAAGTGTGACTTTATTAAGTTTTAGTTATCTAATATTTGGTTTCACTCTTTTTAAAATAAAAGATGGAAACTCTTATTTTAGAGTGCTCTCTGGAGCTATACTTGGAATTACATTGGGAACATTACTTTTTGTTTTAGATATGCCAAAAGGAGTACTATTGAAAACCATTGTAGCTATTAATATTCTTTTTTCTATAGCTTTAATTTTAAATTGGTTGATAAAGAAACAAGGCTTTTCTAAAGAAAAAAGGATGATATTTTTTAGGTCCGTTCTTATAGCATTAATAACTAGTTTTTTTGCTTACGCATCGGTTCATAATTCACAAAATAGATTTTTCTTAAAAAAGATAAGTGGTAAAAATACAAGCTTAACCTATAATTTGTTAATGTTTGATGAAATAGAAAATTATGATGCTTTTATGGATAATGAAAATTATCTAGAGGCCATTAATTCTGCCAAGAAATCTGTGGAGTATGGCAAAAAATGGAGAAAGTATGATACTATTTATTATGAGGATTTCTCAGGTACTTATGAATTTCTTTCAAAAGCATATATCCAAAGAGGAAACAAATTATATACTAATAGGGATTATCTATCCGCATTAAAAAATTATAAATCTGCAGATAGCGTTTTAAAACATAAAGAGCATATACCTAAATATCCAAAGGCAACGCAATCACACATATATTGGAATAGATGGAATCTTGGAAAAACTTATGACAGACTCAATGATTTTGAAAACTATGATAAGGAAATTGATTTTTTATTAACTAATTACCATAAGGTTAAAGATACTATTGATTTAGACTATTTCCGTATCGTGGAAAACGTAGCTAGTAATTATGCCAAGCGTAACGTCTTAGATGAATCTATTCGTTTGAGTAAGTTTTCCTTAAGTATATTAAAAAAGGATAGTTTAAATAATTTACCGAATTATAGAGATACCTATTTAAATTTAGCTAAAAATTATTTAGTAACGGATAGCTTAAAGAATGCTAAAATTTACTTAGATAAATATTCTGAAATTGCCGATGTAAATGATTGTAAAATACTGTATTACAATTCCTTGTATTTTAAGAAAGTAAATATCAAACAAGCTTTGGAGTATGCTAAAAAAACGTGCGAATGTATAGATAGTGAAAACAAACCTAATCCAAATAATCAATTTAGAGCATATTTAAATCTTTCTCAAATAGCACTGGAAAACTCAAATTATGTGAGTTTTAAAAAGAATTTAAAGCGAATAAAATCATTAGTTCCTCAGACATATAATCAAGAGTCAAATATCTCTAAAATTAATAATACCTTAGGATACTATTACAGACTGAAGGGCGATTTTACTAAATCTAAATATTATTATCAACAATCCTTGAACTATTATAGAGATGCAAATGAATATGATAATTATAAAAAGATAATAATTGAGTTAAAGATTGCTTTACTAAATGATGAATTAGGAATTAAAAATAACCTACAATTAATTAACAAGAAGGTTTTAGATTTATTGTCTACTTACGAGTCCACTACGCCAAGTTTGACAATGATGCATAATGATTTAGCTAGTATCAATACTGGTTCTAATATAAAATTGTCAGATTCTCTATATCACATAACACTTGCTATTCATAAAAAATATAACCTTAAAAATCTCCCTAAAATAGGAGTTGCATATAATGGTTTAGGAATAAATAATCTTTATTTAAAAAAATACCCAAAAGCAGATTCTTTATTATTGAAAGGAAAAAACCAATTGGAAGCCTTTTACGGAAGCAATCAAAATATGAATCAGACCATTAATTATCTGAATTTAGCAAAATCAAAGCTATATCAAAAAGACTTTTTAAATAGTGATAAATATTTGGAAAAAGCCTCAATCACAGCTAATAATTGTTTTCCAAACGAAAAAACGATTTACGAATCCTATATATTAAAATTACAAGGAGATCTGGTTTTAAAAACATCTAAAGACCGGGTTGCTGCATGGAATAATTATAATAAAGCGTTACAAATTGCGGAAAAATATTTATCAAAAGAGCATCTATTTATAATAGAACTTAAAAAGCTAATTAAGAGGAATACTTCCAAATAAATTATTTGCGACGCTTAAATATTCTATAGATTCTTAAATAGTTAAGTGCAATATTTTTTACTCTAGTTCCTTAGAATAAAAACCATCCTTTAAATTTTCACTACGCTGTTGCGGAATTACCTTAAAGTACGTTTTAAAAAAATCAATTTGTTCTTGGTTTAAAGCAGGTAGCGGAATATTTCCTGTTCCCCAAAAGAAGTCCACATTATTCGGCGTGTGAATACTTGTGTTTTGTAACGAAAGCGTTTCATATTTTTCCGAATATTTAGAATTTTTATACGGAGTTATAAGGTATTCCGAAGAAAAAGTACTAGAAACGGCAAGCTGTTTATTGTTGCTAATTTGCTGATTATTTATCTTAAAAAATAAAGGTATTGCTGCAAGTATAACCGACATAATTAGAACAACCTGAATGCTTTTTCTATGCATCAATAGCTTGGAAGCTATAAGTAAACTAAAACACAATATAAACGGAAAGAAGAAGCGATATTGTGGCGACGTTAGTAATAGAAATACCATCGTGATTACGGCAACCGTATAAATAATATAAAACGCTTTTTTGTTTTTAGATTTTGCAATAATAAATGGAACCACAGCCAAAAGGACTATCATTAATTTATTAAAAATTCCATGTAAACTAGGTGCTAGTAGCCAGCTTTTTAGTTTTGTTAAATAGGACGCGTTTTCAAATGCTTCGGCAGTTAAATGGTATGCATACGGTTTGGTGTAATTCGCAAAATAGGTTTCTATACTTGTGGGTAAACTCCAAGACGTTTTTAAACTTTCTATTCCTTGTAAAGGAAACAATAAATTACCAGTAACTATTATATTTTTAATGGCAAATAGGAGCAAGGTTAGACTTCCAAATAAAACAATAATAGAGCTTGTGCTTCTTGTAAAAATGAAATAACGTTTATACAATACTAGAGCAAAAAGGCAAAATGGTAATGCGGTTAGTTTTATAAAAACCATAAAAAACGAAAGCATTACTACTGCAAGAAAAGCGTGTTTTGTATAGCTAGAATAGCATAGTATGAATTGATGTAAAAGTATAAAACTTAAGACATAAATCGCAATATCTGGTGATGGCGCAGATATAAATTGGAAGAAAAACACATTGGCTATTGGGAATAAACCAAAGATGAGATTTCCTTTTGAAGTGTCTTTTTTAGAGATATAATCATGCAGTCTAAAAATAGCGTATACATTACCAAGGATTAATGCTAAAGCACTTAAATCATTAAATCTGTTGTAAATAAAGCTAAAATTAAAGGCACTTTGTAAAATGTGCCAACCAGAGGTTTGTCCTAAAAAAACATGCAAGTTTACCAAGCCATTTACAAAACCATATGCATTAAGCCATTTAATGGTTTGTATGTAATACGATTCGTTATCGATAACAAATGGAGGAGAAGCACTTTGTGCTAAAATAAGGATGCTTATAAGCCCTAAAACGATTTTAAAAAACGTAGATAGCCCAAGTAATTCTGTTTTTAGTTGCTGCCAAAAAGCAACTATTTCTTTGCTATTTAGAAATGCTAAAAGGATTGTAATGCTAATTAAAACAATATGAAAGTATCCATTAATAGCAAACGGAATAGCCCAAATACTAGCAAGTAATGTAACTCCGAAAAAGCCAAAAAAGATAGTTATGATGCTATCTTGTTTTTGTGATTGTAAGACACGGTTTATGCTAACGCCAATAATGCTGCTTATTGTAAGAATGTAAAGCCAGGAAAGGAGGATTAGTAGCATACTATTTATATAAATTCAAATTCCAAAAAAAACTAAATTCCAAAAAGAAAAAGAAACTTCGACAAGCTCCGTATGACATTACGATTTATTTCGACTGCTCTCCATATGATAATTTGATATAATTCCAAAAAAAGAGATATTTCAACAAGCTCCGTATGACATTAAGTTTCATTTATAACACGGAACACTAATCATTACCAACTATTTTCCCATCTACCATAGTGAGTTTTCTATCTGCCATATCTGCTAATTCTTCGTTATGCGTAACAATGACAAAGGTTTGTCCGAACTCATCCCGTAATTTAAAAAAGAGATTGTGTAGGTTTTCGGCAGAAGCACTATCTAGGTTTCCAGAAGGTTCATCTGCAAAAATTAAATCTGGATTATTAACTAAAGCTCTAGCAACAGCAACACGTTGTTGTTCGCCACCAGAAAGTTCGTTTGGTTTGTGTTTGTATCGATGGGATAAACCCAAAAAATCTAAAAGTTCTTTCGCGCGTTTTTCTGCTTCCGCAGGTTTTGTTCCTTTAATAAATGCAGGAATACAAACGTTTTCTACAGCTGTAAATTCTGGTAATAGTTGATGAAACTGAAAGATGAAACCTATATTTTCATTTCTAAATTTAGCTAATGCTTTATCACTTAACGAAAGTATTTCTGTTCCTTTAATTTGAAAGCTAGATTCTTCTTTTTTGGAAGCTTTATCTAAAGTTCCAAGAATTTGTAAAAGTGTTGTTTTTCCTGCTCCAGAAGCACCAACAATAGATACAATTTCTCCTTTTTTTATATGAAGATTTACACCTTTCAATACGTGTAAATCTTCGTAATATTTATGAATATTTTTAGCTTGAATCATTATCTTTTTATCAAGCTATGAAAGTACTACTTTATGCTTAATCCAGCAAGTTTAAATGTTTTTAGGTTTCGATTTAAAGATGTTTTTCACATTATTATAATCTATATAATAAACCATTCTAAGAGAAAAAACATGGTTTATATCTTCTTTAAACAAATCGTTTAAACTTGTAAAATAATCGTCTTTAGATGCGTTTGTATCGTTATACAATCTATTTCTGTATAATGCAGTTAGCTGACTTCCAGGAGCAAATTGCCAAGAGTAGGATAGGTCTAAATTCCAAGCATCAAAATTTACATCAGGATTATCTATATCTACTTTGGTATAACCGTCGTCTTGGTTTAAACGTCCGTTTTCTTGTAGTGCATATAAATCATTTTCATAAGTTACCGTACTCCAGTAATTTCTAAAGGTTAGATTTAGCGCATGAAAAGAGTTAAAGTTATAGCTTGCAGAAATACTATTAATTATTGTTTCTTGATCACGTTGCCCATAAATAATGTCGTCATTATCTAGCGTTTGTACATAACCGCGTTCTTTTTTCTCCATATCATAATCAAAAGAATATTGCATGATAAATTTATCACCAAGTTTTAATCTTGGAGATACCCCATAGAAGTAACTGGTGTAATCTCTTCCGCTTTCAAAAAGAGTTTCATAGCCAAAGTTAGCATCTAAGGCAAACGTTTTATTGTAGTTTGAAGAAATCCAACCATTCATATTCAACCAATCCTCAGAAATAAAGTAACGGTTTTCAGCTCTTGGTCCAAAGTAATCGTATTGTTTTCCTGGTTGTATCGCTATAAAACCACCAAAATCCATCAGACTCTTTTTTAAGTTTCCGCTAAAGTTTACATTAAAGTTTTTACCGGTATATGTATGAGGTTTAAAAAGGTAGCTTATATTGGCATTTACATATAAATAAAAATTGTTTAAGATTTTAGTAGGTTCAAAAATTCTATAACTTCCGTTAGCATAAAAATTACTAAAGTTATTTCTAAATAATATTCCCATATCATTAATATCGTATTCTTTGTCTACAGCTTCATGCTCAACGGAAAAACGATATTTCCCACTATTTTTACCAAAACCTATTCTACTACTATAACCAACTTGATTGTCTTCATCTGGTAGATTGATATCACTTCTTTTCGCTTGCGCAATAAAACCATAGGTGTTTTTTTTGTTTACAAGATCTAAAAGTAAACCCGTTACATTGGCATCTCTTGCATGCCCATTTCTAGTGACATTGGTATTGATTAAACTTACCGAAGAATTTTTGTTAAACTGCTGGTCTACCACAAGAATATTGTAATTAGCCATAGGCTCTACCACTTCTTCACGAGTACTATTGGTAACATTATCTTTTATATGTGCTTTTGTTTTTTCGGTAATGGCATTAAAAACACCAATACCTAATCCGTTTTTGGTTCTACCAGAAACTTTAATCGCATTAAGCATGTTTACTTTTTCAGGATAGTCTACAAATTCTTCATCATCACTTAAAGCAACTTCTCCAACAGGAGCACTTCCAATTCTTCTAGAGTAAAATAAGTTTCCTTTAGAAAATAAATCAACACCTTCGGTAAAGAATTGTCTTTGTTCTGAAAACTGTTGTTCAAAAGGACCTAAATTTAATTGTACATTATCAAAACCTGACTGACTAAAATCGGGAATTAAGGTTGCGTCCAATGTAAAGTTTTCACTAATTCCGTATTTCACGTCCATACCAACACCATAGTCTGGGTTTTCACTGGAATTATAGGTAGCAGAAGCAAACGGATAAAAGCTTAATCGAGTAGGAGGTTCAATGTTTTCAATTCCTTTAATTTCACCATTATATAAACCTATGTATCCCTTGGTAACATCTATAGGATTCCATGCGTATTGTGAGTTGTCTGTTCTAAATCTTCTATGAAATTGTAAACCCCAAGTTTGCACTTCTTGATTAGAAAAACGCAAAGCAGCATAAGGTATTTTTACTTCTACAATCCAGCCGTCATCTACAATTCTAGAAGCACTTTCCCAAACAGCATTCCACCCAAAATCTTCTCCAATAGTAGGATTTGCAATAGCATCTGCTTGATGTCCGGTAGGGAAAACAAAAAACTCAACATCATTTTGTGCATCGTTATTCGGGTTTAAAACAATCCCGAAGAAATCTGAAATCCCAAAATTATCACGTTGCGAAAACTGTTTAATAATAGCTTCAGGAGTATCGTGTAAGTATGCAGCAAAAAAGATAGCATTATCATTATAAGTAACTTTTACTTCTGTTTTTTGATGTTCCTTTTCGGTTGCACCAACATCTGGTCTAAATTGAATAAAGTCTCCAGCGATTTCTGCATTTTGCCATGCAGCATCGTCTAAAACAGCGTCAATTTTTGGAGCTTGGTCTGTTCTTTTAATGTTTAATGATTTTTTTTCTTGAGCTTGCAAAGTAATAGCAGTAACCATTGCAAGAAAGAAAATGATGAAATGTCTCATTTGGTTTCGTGTTTAGTTTTTGATGGATAGATTAAAGACAACAAAAAAAATGAAATGTTACAGAAATCTGTCAAATCTAAAATTCAAATACTTTTTTTTTTTCATTAATGAAAGTAAAAATAGGAAGAATTTATTAATGTATAGTAACTAGGTTTAATAGGTTTCGACTTATTTTTTTTGCTTATTTTTATAGAATTAATTTATATACGATGCCATACAAACAATTTGAAGAGTATAATATTGACGTAACCGAAGGTATAAAAAAACAATTTAAAAATATTATTGAAGACTTAGGGGAAGATATCCAACGGGATGGATTACTTAAAACTCCAGAACGTGCAGCAAAAGCGATGCAGTTTTTGACGCAAGGTTATGATCAAAATCCGGAAGAAATTCTTAAAAGCGCTATGTTTAAAGAAGATTACAAGGATATGGTAATTGTAAAAGATATTGAATTGTATTCTTTATGCGAACATCATTTACTTCCTTTCTTCGGAAAAGCACATATTGCATACATACCAAACGGACAAATTGTTGGTTTAAGTAAACTACCAAGAATTGTAGATGTTTTTGCTAGACGATTGCAAGTACAAGAACGTTTAACACACCAGATATTAGATTGTATTAATGATACTTTAAAACCACAAGGAGTTGCCGTTGTTATTGAAGCTTCTCACATGTGTATGATGATGCGTGGCGTACAAAAACAGAATTCGGTTACAACAACTTCTGGATTTAGAGGACAATTTGAAAAAATTGAAACAAGAAACGAATTTTTAAAATTAATTAGCACGAAGCTTTCTTAACGCTAGGCTAATTGTAACATATAGTATAAATTTTATACTAATAAAGTGTCCGTTAATCTTGGCACTTTTTTTGTTTAATATAAGCACTATGAATTTACAAATTAAAAACAAATACAAATTATTAGCCATAAGCATCTTGTTAGATGTCATTGGTTTAATTCCATTTATTGATCTTGTTTGGGCACCACTTTCGGGTTATATTATGACAAGATTATATAAAGGTGAGATTGGAAAAATAGCTGGGGTTATTACCTTTATTGAAGAAGCTATTCCTGGATTAGACTTTATTCCAACATTTACCATCATGTGGTTTTATACGCAAGTGATTAAAAAAAAGAAACCAGAAGATACTATTATAGAAGTAGATGCGGAATAAGTATTGAGTAGATATAATGAATAAAAAAAATCTCCTCCCTTTTTAAAGGAGGAGATTGCATTTTAAATTTATGAGGTTTTAAAATGGCTTCGCATTTTATGTCAAACTCTCCGATTCCTAAAAGAATCACCACTCTTTAACTAAAGAGAGGAACAAGTACCAATGATAATAATCTTTCGACTTGTTTAAAATTACAAAGTATAACTCACCGAAAAGCTAAGATTTCTTCCAATATCATAAATACCATCTGGTTTTAATCTAGACAGATGGTTTATATATTTTTTATTGGTTAAATTAGTTCCTGTAATTTGAAACTGTAAAGCATTTTTAAACACATTAATTTCTCCACCAAATCCAGCACTTAATAAGCTGTATCCTCCAGTTTCTGTTTCAAAAACACTAGTGTTGTTTTGTTTTAAAGCAGTACTTAAAGTAATAAATGCATTCCCTTTTTCTAGGTGTTTTAGATTGTACTCGACACGTAATGTATTGTTTATTTTGTTTGCAGGAATTAATGGTAAATATGCACCACCATTTTGTTTTCCCGTAACGGTTTCAAAACTACTTTCTATATGTAACCAATCTAAAGGATGCGGATGAATATGAAAACCAAATTCTCCACCATAAAGTGCAGCATCCTCTTGAAGGTATAAATAAACAGGATCTTCATTAATACTTTCTCCGTTAGGAGATAAGTAGATATAGTCATTTACTACATTATAAAAACCATTAGCAAAAACTTCTAAATGATCTGTTTTATATTCTAAAGCTAAATCGGTTTGAAAGTTTTGTTCATTATTCAAATTTTCGTTTCCAATTTCAAAACGGTTGGTTCCTTCATGAGAACCATAAGAAGTAAGCTCTGCAAGGTTTGGAGCTCTAAATCCGGAAGCTACATTTAATCTAGCTACTATGTTTTTAGCAAGATTGGTTTTAAAACCTAAAGCACCATTAAAGCTATTAAAATTTTTGTTTAAAGCGTTTTCAACATTAACATTTCTAGTATCAAATCTAGCTCCTAATTGTACATCTATTTTTTCAAAATGAATATGCGAAGTAGCCAAAATACCAAAATCGTTAGTTGTTGCATTAGGGATTAATTCTTCTTCGCCATAATTCGTATTGGTTTGGTTCATACCTTGAACACCAACTATAGTTTCAAACTTGCCAATTTTTGGCATATGATATTTTACGTCATAATTAAAAGTTTTAAGTTTCATGTGTAATGCAGGATGTAAAACTTCTTCATGAGCATCTTCATCCTCATGATCGTCGTGGTCTTCCTCATGATCTTCTTCAAGTTCTTCGTGATGGTGTTCTTCTTCAAATTCTTTTCTGTCGTTGTACGTAAATCCGAGGTTTACATCTAAACTAGAATCTTTAAAAAACACTACAGTTTTAGAACTAAAAATATGATTTGTAATGTCTTGATAAGGTAATAACGGATAGTTTTTTAAACTTTGAATCCCTATTTCTTCCGGAATACCGAGCTTAGAAGCATTCAGATTATAACGCAATTCGGTTTTAAAGTTTACACCTTGATACCCTAAGCCTGCTTTTAAATCTTTTTCGTTAAAACGTGTATTGGTAACTCTATAGTCTTCGGTTTTATAATCGGCATGTTCTGCAAAACTTCCTCGAATTAAAAACTTAAACTTTTCACCAGAACTTTTATAGCCAAGATTAGTACTTAATCCTTCGGTATTAGTAAAATATTGCAAATTCACATTGGTTTCACTTTCATTTTCTTGAGCAAAACGTTCGGGATTTAAATATAAAACACCACCAAGTGCATCACTACCATAGAGTAGGGAAGCAGGACCTTTTATAACTTCTACACTTTCTATTCCTGCATCATTAACACCAAGACCATGTTCGCTACCAAATTGCTGATTTTCTAGTCGGATACCTTGTGTATACACTAAAACACGATTAGAACTTAATCCGCGAATTACAGGTTTTGAAATACCAATTCCCGTGGAAATACCTTCCACACCAGGGATATTGGTAATACCTTGCGCTAGATTAATGGCTCCTTTATTTTTTAAATCGGAAATTTTACGTTGTTCGACTTTCATTACGTTTTCACTTTGTAATTTGTGAAAAGGAGTAGAGACAATAACTTCTTCCATTTCAATTGCGGAAGATTGCAAACGAATCTCTAAATTTTCTGAAGAAGGAATAGTAATGGTTTGCGAAAAAGTTTCAAAACCAACATACGAAACTAATATTTTATAGTTTCCAGTAGGTAAGTTGTTTAATGTGAAATTACCATCATGATTTGTTGTTGTACCTTTTTCTAATTGCGGAAAGTAAATGTTTGCAAAAGCAATAGATTGATTGGTTTCGCTATCTAAAACAGTTCCGTTAATACTGTTTTGTGCGTATATGTTGGTTGCCAAAAAAAGCAACAATAGTTTTATAATTTGTTTCATTGTATAATTAATTTAATGGGTATGGTACTGAAGTGTTTTCAGCTCTAATACCAAATGCGTTTTAAAATAACAGATAGTAAATTGGAATTGTATTTTCTTTAGATGCCATAAAAAACAAAAGTATAACCTAAGTTACAGTTTTATTTTCATAAAAACAGAAAGGAAATAGAAACGAATTTAATCGACTATTTTGAAGTGTACTTGGTGTAACGTCATTAAACTAATTGTGGAGGACCACGTAACGCAAAGGATAGGCGTTGATATTCGGAAATAAATTGATATTGTGAAGTATGTAATTTGTGGTTATTTTCTATAGGAACGAAACGAACAGCTACGGTTTTAAAAACAAATGGTTTATTGATTTTAAATTTATAAAACTCACAGTCTACATCTAAGGTGTGTAAGTGTGTTTGACTTAAATTATCTGTACAAAAATCGTGTGTATGATTTTCAAAAACATGACCAAGCTTCACTATACTAGGTATAAGTATAGTAACTATAAGGAGTATAGTTACAAATTTAAAGACGCTATGTTCTTGAATGGATTTCATGTTTTATAAAAATCGACCTAAGCCGAATCGTCTAATCATCTTTTTTTCAAATTCCCAAAAGAATTTATGTTGACCAAATAGCCAACCAAATGCTACGAGTAGTATTTGATAGAAAATTAGGCCAATGATAATAAAAAGGATCCAATAAACAATTATGTTTAAGTTTTCTTTAGTAATTCCAATCCATTTCATGAGTGGTCTTCCCACAAATAATGACGAAGAGCCTGTTAATGCAAAGACAATGAATATAGCAATCATTTCCCAGCGATAGGTTACTTTCCATCGTTTTTCTACTTTGGTAAAAAGAAATAGGAAAAAGCGTACTAGTGCATAAGAAATAATAATAGTTAATACTATTTGAATACTAAAATGAAGTTCGTTAGCAAACCTATTAGAAAGCCTATAAGCAGAATAAAACGTTACTAATAAACCAAGAATAGGAAATAGTAATTGCCAATTTTTTTGAATTTCCCAACGTAGTTTAAATTTTTCCATCAAATTTTATTTCGATGCAAAAATACAGAACAGTGTTTAATTTCTAGGAATAAAACCAGTTAATTGTTGTTTATATTTTAATTGAAAGTATATAAAATAGTTATATAGTTTATAATTAACGTCATAACCGTAATCTGTACCATAGTCATAATTTATTTGCATATCGTAAAGATTAGGATCAAACTGACTAGGATTGAGTACCCGAGTGTTCCATGCACTTACAAATAGTCTGTTTTTGTTTTCTAAATAACTTTGGGTATAAAATCCTTCAGGTTTTGCTCTAGTTACAAACCAAGTACTAAAGCCTGGTTCAATAATTATTATTTGGTATTCTAGTTCTTCATTTACAATACTTATGGTGTCATTGGGTATACTAGGTTTTGTTTCTTCAACCATCGTATTCTTTTTAGTTGAATTACAAGCTACTAATAATACACATACAAGTATTGCGTAAAGAAAGGATTTCATTTTAAAATGTGTTAGCTATTAAAAATACAAAAAATGCCAAACAAAGGTTTGGCATTTAAGTTAAAATATGTGGAAGTTACATTATTTACCTCCAAAAAGTCCACCAAGTAAACCACCAAGTCCACCAGATCCTTTTGTTGCTTGACCTAGTACCATTCCAGCTACATCATCAATAATACTACCATCACCATCACTATCTAACATTTTCTCAAGAAAAGTTTGTTCTTGTGTTACACCACCAGCACTACTAGCACCACCAAGTAATCCTCCTAAAAGGTCACCAATACCATTGGAAGAACTAACGTTTTGTTGCGAAGCTTGTTTACCAATAACTCCCATTAAAATTGGAGCAGCTACTTTTAAAATATTAGCAACAGAACCCATGTCTAAACCAGATTTCTCTCCTAATACTTTTTCAACGTTTTGTCTTTTATCACCTAAAACGTGTCCTAAAATTTTATCACCATCATTGGTTACTTCGTCATTAACTCCACCACCAAATAAACCTCCAAGGTTATCTAAAATACTTCCATTATGTTTACCATTTATAGCTCCCATTATGCCTTCAGCACCTTCTGGTGTTGCGGCATTACGTTCCATTGCTTTCATTAATACTGGTAAAGCCATAGTTAATAAACCAGCTGTTTTATTGCTATCATTACCAGTAGATCCAGCTACACCGTTTATAATTGTCTTACCTAAATCACTACCTAATAAATCTAAAATTCCTGCCATTTGTTTGTTATATGTTTAATAATTAATATGTTATCGCATTTGCATAATGCCTACCACAATTTACAAAAAAAAAGCCTTAACGTTTTTGTTAAGACTTTTTTTTAATAAAACATGTTAAATCATCGACAAACGGTTAGTTTTTATCGTTAATAAGTATGTTTTTAATTTGTTCTGCTAGTTCAGTACCAATTCTGTCTTGTGCTTCGTTAGTTGCAGCTCCAATATGAGGGGTAAGAGAAACTCTTCCGTTCATTAAAACTTTAACTGCTGGAGTAGGTTCATTTTCAAAAGTATCCAAACCTGCAAAAGCAACTTTTCCAGATTCTAAAGCATCTACTAAAGCAACTTCATCAATAACACCACCTCTTGCAGCATTAACAATACCAACACCATCTTTCATTAAGTCAAATTGTGCTTTACCTATAACATAGTCTTTTTGTGCAGGAACGTGTAACGAAATAAAATCTGCTTGTTTTAAAACATCTTCTAGAGGTTGTGTTGCGATATCGAATTTAACAGATTGTCCATCAAAAAAGTCAAGAGTAATTTCTGCATTTTCAATAAACATGTCTGCAGCTATCACTTTCATACCTACACCCAACGCTATTTTTGCTACTTCACGACCAATACGTCCGAAACCAATAATACCAATTGTTTTTCCACGTAACTCAATTCCTTTTGCGTAGTTTTTCTTTAATGCTTTAAATTTAGAATCTCCATCTAAAGGCATATTTCTATTCGAGTCATGTAAAAAACGAACACCTCCATATAAATGCGCAAAAACTAATTCTGCTACAGATTGTGAAGATGCAGCAGGCGTATTAATTACGTTTAGACCTTTACTACGTGCATATTCTACATCAATATTATCCATACCAACACCACCACGACCAATAATTTTTAGGCTAGGGCAAGCATCAATTAAATCTTGACGTACCGTTGTTGCACTTCTAACTAATAGTGTGCTTATTTCATTTGTGTTTATGTAGTTTATTAGTTGTTCTTGTGCTACTGTTGTAGTTGAAACTTCAAAACCTGCTTCTTCTAAAGCTTTAACTCCGCTTTGAGAAATTCCGTCATTTGCTAATACTTTCATTTTTTATGTATTATGTTTAAAGTAGAAAGTTAAATGTTGTTTGAACGATTTATACTTCCGCTTTAAATTAAAATTAATTTATGCTTTTGTTTCTAATTCACTCATTACTTCTACAAGTGCTTTTACACTATCTAAAGGTAATGCATTGTACATGGAAGCTCTATAACCACCAACACTTCTATGCCCATTTAAACCACTAATTCCTGCTTCTTTAAGCATGGTTTCAAAAGTTTCTTTTAGATCTTCATTAGCAAGGGTAAAGGTTGCATTCATGTTAGAACGGTCTTCTTTATTTGCATATCCTTTAAATAATGGGTTTAAATCTATTTCAGAATACATGACACGAGCTTTCATTTCGTTAACTTCTTCAATAGCTTTAATTCCACCAAGATTTTTTAACCATTCTAAGGTTAACATAGATGTATATACTGCAAAAACAGGAGGTGTATTAAACATACTGCTTTTACTAATATGTACTTTATAATCCATCATAGACGGAATTTTACGAGATACCTTTCCTAAAACATCTTCTTTCACTATTACTAGTGTAGTTCCTGCTGGTCCCATATTTTTTTGAGCTCCTGCATATATTAAATCGAATTTAGTAAAGTCTAAAGTTCTTGAAAATATATCACTACTCATATCACAAACCACAGGAATAGGAGAGTTTGGGAAAGCTTTCATTTGTGTACCAAAAATGGTGTTATTGGAAGTACAATGGAAGTAATCGTGATCACTAGGAATATCATATCCTTTAGGAATATAATTATAACCAGCGTCTTTAGAAGAAGCTACTTCTAAAATATCATCATATATTTTGGCTTCTTTTACTGCCTTATCACTCCAAGTTCCAGTATTTAAATAAGCTGCTCTTTTTTCTAAAAGATTTAGTGCAACCATTAAAAATTGTGAGCTCGCTCCACCTTGTAAAAATAAAGCTTTGTAGCCTTTGCCTTCTAAACCAAGAAGTTCTAAAGCCAACGATCTTGCTTTTTCCATAACATCTACAAAAGATTTACTTCTGTGTGATATTTCTAATAAGGATAAGCCATCATTGTTGAAATCCATTACAGCTTCTGAAGCTTTTAATAATACTTCTTGTGGAAGAATACTTGGTCCTGCACTAAAATTATGTTTTTTCATCGAAAAATTTATTTTGCATTTCCGAAAACCGGAAATCTTTATTTTTAAAACAGTTACAAAGGTGCTAATTTTTGAATGGAATTATGTTATTAAAATGATAATTTATCCACTAAATTTTTAACAAAAATGCAATTGTGTCTTCCCCATCTGCATAATCGGAAAGTTCTGGTTGTTGGGTTTTACCAAATACTATTTCGTTTTCGTTAAAGCCATTAGATACAATACATTGAATGTTGTTTAGGTTAGTGTCTATATACGTTTTAAGTGCTTCCGTACTATCGTAATATTCATAAAAAACGGTTGCAATTGGCGAAGCGAAACTAGTGTCTTCTTTGATCATTAAAAAGCCATTTTCTAACATATCAAATTCGCTCATTAAATATACCGCTTTATTATAGTCGTAGTTATTTGCGTATTTGCTTTCGTTTATGATCGCATTCCAAGGGTACATTGCCTTAAAAAAGGGCTGAAAATCGTAATCTTTTGGTACAAATAGCTTCGATACGTTTCTGCATCCTAAACCGTAGTATCTAAAAATATCTTCCGATAAAGCCATTAGCTCTTCTTCGGTTTCGTTTCCTGTTAAAATGGCAACAGAGTTTCTATTCTTTCTTATAATAGAAGGTTTATTCTTAAAATAGTATTCAAAATAGCGTGCAGTATTATCACTTCCTGTTGCAATAACCGCATCAAAATTTTCTAGTTTTTGATCGGTTAACGTTATTTTTCCCTTAAAAGCAGGTTCCACATGTTCTAAATATTTTGCTATAAAAGGAAGTAGGTGTTTGTCGTTACTAGATTGTTTTACTAGCACTTCATGTCCGGAAATTAAAACAGATAGAAAATCATGAAAACCAACTAACGGAATGTTTCCCGCCATAATAATAGCAACTTTTTGTGTATTTACTTTGTTGAAGTCATACGTTTCTAACCAAGTTGATAAATTTTTAGTTGTTAAAGCATTAGACCAACTATTAAAAGTAAAGACTAGGTTTTTTTTAGTAAACCATCCGTTATGTTCTTGTGCTAGTTTTATTTGGTGTTTAAATCCTTCAAAAAATAGTTCATTGTGTTCTACATTATCTTTTTTCTGAAAGTTTTCAGAAGTAAATTGGCTTAAAAAGTCTCCTAATTTTGCAAAAGCGTTAATTCTTTGGTCTAAATTCATCTTGTATTTGGTTATGAATACTTTTGGCGTTATTTTTGCGCAAAGTTAGAAAAATGAAATGAACGAAATTTTTTTAAACCTATTTTTTTAAAAGGATTAAATTAAATTTCAAATAATTCTTAATTTTATAGAATTTTCATCGTTTTTAAAAACTATTAAATTAAATTGAAAATTACGCTATGGCAATTATAATAACAGACGAATGTATCAATTGTGGTGCTTGTGAACCAGAATGTCCAAATACAGCAATTTATGAAGGTGCAGACGATTGGAGATACAAAGATGGAACGAGTTTAGATGGTAAATTAGTTTTACCTAACGGAAAATCTGTAGATGCAGACGAAGCACAAGAACCTATAAGTGATGAGATTTACTACATTGTACCAGATAAATGTACCGAATGTGTAGGTTTTCATGAAGAGCCACAATGTGCTGCAGTATGTCCTGTAGATTGTTGTGTACCGGATGATGATCACGTAGAAACCAAAGAAGTACTTTTAGGAAAGCAAAAATTTATGCATCCAGAAGATTAAATATTACATATAATTTTAATAAAAAAAACCGTGCAATTGCTCGGTTTTTTTTGTTTTGTATTTTAATACTTTAGAAATTAAACCCTAATCTTGTAAAAATATATCTACCATCAGAACCCATTTGAACAGAATCTGCTAATCCTCCTTGGTCTGTCCAGCCATCAAATTGAGAAGTTGGATATTCATTAAATAAGTTATTTGCTCCTAAAGTTAAACTCAGGCTTTCTGTAAACTTATATCCTAAACTTAAGTCTACTATATTTCTTGCTTCATAGGTATCTGTTGCAACTAGTTTTAAAGCATCCGCTTCTGCAAAAGTTACAGGAGGAGAATCTACCCATTGAAAATCTTGAAGTTGTACTTCACTAAAACGAGTAATAGATACTAAGGCATTGAATTTAGATTTAGTATAACCAAGATTTAAGCCAAATTTATAATCTGGAGCAGCAGCTTGCAAATATGCTTGAGAAAAAGGACCGAAAAATCTTAATTCTGCTTCTTCATCTGTCATGCTACTTCCTTCAAATTCTGGAGTATTAATGTTTTTAATTTTTAACTTATTAATGTTTCCTATAACCCCTATATTTACTTTACTATCCTTTCCAAAAGACATTTCATAACCTAAAACAATATCTAATCCTGTTGTTTGTGTGTCTACACCATTTGCAAAAAACTGTGCAGCATCTACATTAAGAGGGCCTAAAATGGCTTGATCTGTAAAATTATCTGTTAATATAATCCTGTCGTCTACATTAATTAAATAACCATCTATAGTTGCAGAGAATCCGCTTTTCTTAAAGGTAAAACCTAAGCTTCCGTTAAATGCTTTTTCTTCTTTTAATGCTTCAATACCAAATGCTTTAGTTACTGTACTGTTGTTTGCAGATAATAAAGAAGGAACAGATTCACCAGCTACAATATTATTAAAAATAAGGTTGTAATATAATTGCGCTAAAGAAGGCGCTCTAAAACCGGTAGATACAGAACCTCTTATTGCTAATGCATCGTCTAGTAATTTATATCTACTTGCTATTTTAAAGTTGAAAGTGTTTCCAAAGTCACTATAGTTTTCAAAACGTAAAGCACCTCCAATTAAAAAATCATCGCTAATATTGATTTCAGAATCAAAATAAATACCATAATTGGTTCTACTTCTATCTATTTCATTAGCTGGGCTATACCCCGGAAAACCTTGAGAACCTCCTGGTCCGGCAGGTAATAAATCTTCATTTGGATTCGTTATCGGTTCATCATCTCCATCTAAAACTGGATCTCCATTTTCATCTCTAACAATATCATCATAAGGATTATTGACAGCACCTGAACCATCATAAACAGAATAAGAAGCTAATTCTCCTGCAAAAATACCGAAGTTTTCGGTTCTATATTCTATACCAAATGCAATGCTTAATCCAGAAGCTACATCTTCAAAATACTTATTAAAATCTATTCCAGTTGTATTTTGAGAAAGATAATGTCCACCAGCATCAAAATCTGTAGGAGAACCATCTTGCATAGAAGCATTATTACTATCTTTTACATAATAATGGAAGTTGTTTTTACCATAGGTATTATTAAAGTCTAAATGCCATCCGTTACTCATTTCATGTCTTACACCAGCGGAAACAGAAACATCCGTAATATTAGATGTTATTCTAGGTGTAAATCCGTTTGGATATAAACTTAAGACAGTTCTATCATCTCCTTCACCATCACGAGAAAAAGCATAAGCATTGGTATCTCTAAAGTTACGACCACCAAAAGCATAAATTTCAGTTTTATCCCCTACAGGAATTGCCGCATTTACCATAAAATTAAATCCGTCTACACCAGCACTACCATATCCTTTTCTCCAAGAAAAACCAGGACGAAGTGTGTTGTCTTTCGATAATAATTCTGTGGTAAAGTTTACAAAACCTCCATTATCACCTAAGGATACCCCATAGTTTAAATCGATTTTAACAGTTTCGCCATCATACTTTCTGTCTTTTCCATCTAATCTGTTTTCTCCTTCTACATTGTATAAGGTTTCTCCAGATTTTTCTTCCCAACCATCTCCAACGGCTGTGCTATAAGCACCATAAGTAATACCTCCAGAAACACCATCTGTATTATCTTTAAGTACAATATTAATTACACCAGCAATGGCATCGGATCCGTATTGCGCAGAAGCACCATCTCTTAAAACTTCTATTCTTTTAATTGCAGAAGCAGGAATAGCATTTAAATCGGTACCAGAATTTCCACGACCTCTTGTTCCAAAGACATTTACCAAAGAAGATTGGTGTCTTCGTTTTCCATTAATTAAAACCAGTGTTTGATCTGGGCCTAAACCTCTTAAAGAGGCAGGAACCACATGATCGGCACCATCAGATCCCGATTGTTTACTGGCATTAAAGGAAGGTGCCGCATATTGAAGTATTTCATTAACTTCGACTTTTCCTGTTGTAGATGCAATTCCAGCAACATCAAGAACGTCTACAGGAACAGCGGTGTCTAAAGCGGTTCTTTTAGGGCTACGAGATCCTACAATAATCACTTCATCTAGACCTACGCCTTCAGACATGGTAACATGAATAGAAGATTGTCCGTTTACCTCTAATTCTTGAGAGTCATAGCCAACATAGCTAAAAATAAGTGTCGCATTTTCACTTACTTCAATACTGTAATTTCCATCAAAATCGGTGGTAACACCATTAGAAGTATTTTTTTCAATAATATTAACATTGGGTAAAGGCAAGCCTTCTGCATCTGTAATATTACCTGTTACGGTTTGTCCTATAGCAAAACTGATGCTAAAAAGGGATAGCATAAATAAAAATAAGTGTTTCATTTGTTCTATTTTTTTTGATTAGTTATTTTAAAGATATGGAAATTAAACATTTAAGTGATGTTTTGTTTTTAAGTTATTAACTTATTTATTAAAAATTAATCAATACTGAGAAGTATAATTTATATTTGCAATCGCTAATAAAAATTAGTTTCTGGAAAGGTGCATTCCTTTAGCAGGAAAAAGAAGTTTAATTTAAAGATTTCCGCATTCGCGGAAAAACAAATATGAAAGCAGGAATTGTAGGATTACCAAACGTAGGAAAGTCAACTTTATTTAATTGTTTATCTAATGCTAAAGCACAAAGTGCAAACTTTCCGTTTTGTACTATTGAACCTAATATTGGGATTGTAAATGTACCAGATCCTAGGTTAGAAAAATTAGAAGAACTAGTAAATCCAGTTCGTGTACAACCAGCAACTGTAGAGATTGTAGATATTGCAGGTTTAGTAAAAGGAGCAAGTAAAGGAGAAGGTTTAGGAAATCAATTCCTTGCAAATATTAGAGAAACCGACGCTATTTTACATGTGTTACGTTGTTTTGATAATGATAATATTATTCATGTGGATGGTAATATAAATCCGATTAGAGATAAGGAAACTATCGATATGGAACTGCAGTTAAAAGATTTAGAAACTGTAGATAAAAAATTAGATAAAGTAAAAAGAGCTGCAAAAACAGGAAATAAAGAAGCGCAAAAAGAAGAAGCTGTTTTATTAAAAATAAAAGAAAACTTAGAGGCTGGTGTTTCGGTAAGAGCTTTAGAATTTAGCGATGAAGATTACTTAGAATTTGTAAAGCCTAGTCAGTTTATTACAGACAAACCAGTAATGTATGTTTGTAATGTAGATGAAGGGTCTGCTGTTTCTGGTAATGCTTATGTAGAACTAGTTAGAGAAGCTGTAAAAGATGAAAATGCGGAAGTTTTAGTATTGGCAGTTGGTACAGAAGCAGATATTAATGAATTGGATGATTATGAAGAAAGACAAATGTTTCTTCAAGATATAGGATTAGAGGAAGCTGGAGCTGCAAAATTAATTCGTTCTGCTTATAAATTATTAAAACAACAAACGTATTTTACTGCAGGAGTGAAGGAAGTAAGAGCTTGGACAGTTAATGTTGGAGCAACCGGACCTCAAGCTGCTGGAGTTATTCATACCGATTTTGAAAAAGGTTTTATTAGAGCAGAAGTTATTGCTTACGAAGATTTTGTTACTTATGGTAGTGAAGCGAAAGTAAAAGAAGCTGGTAAAATGCGTGTAGAAGGAAAAAATTACGTGGTTAAAGATGGCGATGTTATGCATTTCTTATTTAATGTGTAAAAAAGAATAGATAAAATAGAGTAAAGAATAAAAGCGAGATGAATTTTCATCTCGCTTTTTTATTTCATAATATTTGAATAATTCCTGAAATCGCATCGTATTAAAAACCGATGACCTCTTCCTTTTTATTTTCTAATAACTTGTTAATTACTTTGTGCCTTCTGTATTTCATTTTTTCCTGCGAAATACTATCTTAGCAACTTATCCTATTTTTATTCAACTATGTCTCAAGAAACCAAATATACCGAAGATAATATACGCTCACTAGACTGGAAAGAGCATATTCGTATGCGTCCAGGAATGTATATTGGAAAACTTGGTGATGGTTCTTCGGCAGATGATGGTATTTATATTCTTTTAAAAGAGGTACTAGATAATTCCATCGATGAATATGTAATGGGGGCCGGTAAAACCATTGAGATTTCTATTCATGGTACTAAGGTTATTGTTCGAGATTATGGTCGTGGTATTCCTTTAGGAAAAGTAGTAGATGTAGTTTCTAAGATGAATACAGGAGGGAAGTACGACTCTAAAGCCTTTAAAAAATCGGTAGGTTTAAACGGAGTTGGAACCAAGGCTGTAAATGCATTGTCTTCCTTTTTTAGAGTAGAATCTACAAGGGATAATAAAAGCGCTTCCGCGGAATTTGCACAAGGTAACCTTATCAATCAAGATTTATTAGAAGATACCTCAAGACGAAAAGGAACCAAAGTATCTTTCGTTCCAGACGAAATTATATTTAAAAAATACAAATATAGAAGTGAGTATGTAGAAAAAATGCTGAAATACTACGTGTACTTAAACCCTGGTTTAACTATTGTATTTAATGGCGAAAAATTCTACAGTGAAAATGGTTTAAAAGATTTACTTTCTGAAAACATCAACGAAACCGATAGATCCTATCCAATTATTCATTTACGTGGTGACGATATAGAAGTAGCCCTTACACATAGTAAAACACAATATAGCGAACAATATCACTCTTTTGTTAACGGACAAAATACCACGCAAGGAGGAACGCATCTTGCTGCTTTTAGAGAAGCATTAGTGCGAACCATAAGAGAGTATTTTGGTAAAAATTACGAAGCTTCCGATATACGTAAATCGGTAGTCTGCGCCATTGCTATTAAAGTAATGGAACCCGTTTTTGAGAGTCAGACCAAAACCAAACTTGGTTCTACAGATATGGGAGGAGAGCTTCCAACGGTACGAACGTATATTAACGACTTCCTGAAAAAATACCTAGATAACTTTCTACATAAAAATACAGATGTAGCAGAAAGTATTCAGCGTAAAATATTACAAGCAGAACGCGAACGTAAAGAGCTTTCTGGTATTCGTAAACTCGCAAAAGATAGAGCTAAAAAAGCGAGTTTGCACAACAAAAAATTAAGAGATTGTAGAGTACATTTTGGCGATATTAAAAACGGAAGAAACCTAGAAAGCACCTTGTTTATTACCGAGGGAGATTCTGCATCTGGTAGTATTACAAAATCACGAGATGTAAATACGCAAGCAGTATTTAGTTTAAAAGGGAAACCGTTAAACTGTTACGGACTAAGTAAAAAAATCGTGTATGAAAACGAGGAATTTAACTTACTACAAGCCGCTTTAAATATTGAAGAGTCTATTGAAGATTTACGTTATAATAATATTGTAATTGCAACAGATGCCGATGTCGATGGTATGCATATTCGTTTGTTATTAATTACTTTCTTTTTGCAATTCTTCCCAGAAATAATAAAAGAAGGCCATCTTTATATTTTACAAACACCATTGTTTAGAGTCCGAAATAAAAAGGAAACTGCGTATTGCTATTCGGAACAAGAAAGAAGGGATGCGGTAGAAAAACTAAAACCGAAACCTGAAATTACTCGATTTAAAGGACTTGGTGAAATTTCACCAGATGAGTTTGTTCATTTTATTGGTGAAGACATTCGTTTAGATCCTGTGATGCTAGATAAGGATATGTCTATCGAAGATTTACTTAGTTTTTACATGGGGAAAAATACTCCAACAAGACAAGAGTTTATTATCGAAAATCTTAAAGTAGAATTAGATATTATAGAAGAAGATAAGGCATAATTTCTACATTAAAACAGAAAATCATAAATGAGAACAAACAATCATAAAACAAAAAATTTCATAGTTTCTATATATTTTATACTTGTAATATTTGCTATTATCTCTGCTATAATGTTTAGAATGTTTAATGAAATTAGTAGTAATCCTTTAGTCGTTTTCTTAATTATTGTATTAAGTTTTAGCTTACTATTTTTTGCAGTACATTCTATCTCCAAATTTTTTGAGTATGATAGTGATGGCATGAAGGTAGTGGTTACTAATAAAGGTTTATTATTGTCTGATAGGTTTAATTATAGAGAGCATACTGTAGAGTTTAATAAAGCCGATTTAAAAGGTTTTAAGTTTAATAACTATGTAGTGTACAATACTTTGGTGTTGCTAGTAAAGGATAAAAGTGGTACTTCTAAAAAAGAACGATTTAATGTTACTTTGGTTTCTAAAAAGAAACGAAAATACATCAAACAATCTTTAACTAAAATGATTAAAAACAATAAAAAATTAGCTAGTTCATGATAGAAGAAAATGACGATTTGATTAATGAACAAAACGAAAGTCAAGAACCGCAAGAAACCATTACCAGAGTTACTGGAATGTACAAAGAGTGGTTTTTAGATTATGCATCGTATGTTATTTTAGAGCGTGCGGTTCCTGCAATTGAAGATGGTTTTAAACCTGTACAACGCAGAATCATGCACTCCATGAAAGATCTAGACGATGGACGTTACAATAAAGTAGCAAATATTGTTGGGCATACCATGCAATACCATCCGCATGGAGATGCAAGTATTGCAGATGCTATGGTGCAAATCGGACAAAAAGATTTGCTAATAGATACGCAAGGAAACTGGGGAAATATATTAACCGGAGATAGAGCGGCAGCTTCTCGTTATATTGAAGCGCGTATTTCTAAATTTGGATTGGATGTTGTTTTTAATCCGAAAATCACCGAATGGCAAGCTTCTTATGATGGTAGACGAAAAGAGCCAGTAAATCTTCCGGTAATGTTTCCGTTGCTTTTGGCGCAAGGAGGAGAAGGAATTGCAGTTGGTTTATCGACCAAAATATTACCACACAATTTTATCGAGTTAATTGATGCTTCTGTAAAACATTTACAAGGAAAACGATTTACCATTCTTCCAGATTTTCCTACTGCAGGAATTGCAGATGTTACTAGTTATAATGATGGTTTAAGAGGAGGGAAAGTTCGCGTACGAGCAAAAATTTCTCAATATGATAAAAACACATTAGTAATTACAGAAATTCCTTTTGCAACCAATACCTCGTCTTTAATTGATTCTATATTAAAAGCGAATGAAAAAGGAAAAATAAAAATTAAGAAAATTGAAGATAATACCGCTGCCAATGTAGAAATTTTGGTGCATTTGCCTTCCGGTATTTCACCAGATAAAACCATTGATGCGCTATACGCATTCACCAATTGTGAATCTTCTATTTCACCTTTAGGTTGTGTTATTGAAGATAACAAGCCTTATTTTGTTGGTGTTTCAGAAATGCTTCGTCGTAGTACAGATAATACGGTACAGCTTTTAAAGCAAGAATTAGAAATTAAACTTGGCGAGTTTCAAGAACAATGGCATTTTGCTTCGTTAGAACGTATTTTTATCGAAAAACGAATCTATCGCGATATTGAAGAAGAAGAAACTTGGGATGGTGTAATTCAAGCCATTGACAAAGGACTTCAGCCACATATAAAACATTTAAAACGTGCTATTACTGTAGAAGATATTACGCGTTTAACAGAAATTCGAATCAAGCGTATTTCTAAATTTGATATCGATAAAGCACAACAAAAAATTGATGCACTTGAAGAACAAATTGCAGAAGTAAGACATCATCTTGCAAATCTTATTGACTATGCTATTGCATATTTTACAAGATTAAAAAAGGAATATGGTGAAGGACGTGAGCGTAAAACAGAAATCAGAATTTTTGATGACGTTGATGCTACAAAAGTAATTATTCGTAACACAAAACTGTATGTCAATAGAGAAGAAGGTTTTGTTGGTACTTCGTTAAAAAGAGACGAGTATGTTGGCGATTGCAGTGATATTGATGATATTATTGTTTTTACCAAATCGGGTAAAATGATGGTTACCAAAGTAGATAGCAAAACTTTTATTGGTAAAGATATTATTCACGTTGCCATCTTTAAAAAGAAAGATAAACGTACTATTTATAATATGATTTATCGCGATGGTAAAGGCGGACCTTCTTATGTAAAACGATTTGCCGTTACTAGCACAACTCGTGATAGAGAGTATGATTTAACCAACGGAAATTCTAATTCCGTAGCCTTATATTTTTCTGCAAATCCAAATGGAGAAGCAGAAGTGGTTTCCATAATATTACGTCAAGTTGGAGGAGTTAAAAAGCTGAAATGGGATTTAGATTTTTCAGATGTATTAATAAAAGGAAGAGCTTCTAAAGGAAACGTCGTTACCAAACATGCAGTTAAGAAAATTGAGCTCAAAGAAAAAGGGGTTTCTACTTTAAAACCTCGTAAAATTTGGTTCGATGATACCGTGCAACGATTAAACGTGGATGGAAGAGGAGAATTGATTGGGGAATTTAGAGGAGAAGATAGGTTGTTAATCATCACACAATCTGGAGTGGTAAAAACCATACTTCCAGAAATCACAGCGCATTTTGATGAAGACATGATTGTGTTGGAAAAATGGATTCCTAAAAAACCAATTTCGGCAATTTATTTTGATGGCGAAAAAGAACGCTATTATGTGAAACGTTTTTTAATTGAAACCGAAGGCAAGGAAGAAAGCTTTATTTCAGAACACCCAAAATCGCAATTGGAAATTGTTTCTACAGATTGGAAACCAATGGCAGATATTGAGTTTAAAAAAGAAAGAGGAAAAGATAGAAAAGATAATGTAGAAATAAATTTAGAAGAATTTATTGCAGTAAAAGGAATTTCTGCTTTAGGAAATCAACTTACCAAAGACAAAGTAAACCAAATAAGTTTATTAGATCCTTTGCCTTATGAAGCTCCTGAAGAAGTTCCAGCCGAAGAAATTGAAGTTGTAGAAGAAGAAAATGTTGCCGAAGAACCGGTTGCTGAAAAAGTTAAAGAGGAAAAGCCTAAAGACGAAAAAATAGAAAAAAAAGCAGCGGAAAGTCCAAAACCAGAAAATCCTAAAAAAGAAGATTCCAAAAAAGAAGATTCTAAAAAGGAAGATGAAAAACCTAAAGACGATAAAGAGCTTCCGGAAGGAGGAGACGGACAAATAACGTTGTTTTAATATTATGTCATTCTGAACTTGTTTTCAGAATCTATATAATTATAATGCATCTGCTATTGTTGGTAGAAAACACCAACATTGATAAAAAAATATTTGACCTTTTAAATCAAAATGTCATTTCGAGTGTCATCGAGAAATCTATTATTAAAATTCCTTGATTGGTTCCGGAATGACATTTTTAGTATGTACTTATTTCAAGTTTGTCAGGAAATCTAGACTTGCTTTAAGAATGTTTTATTTCTTCCTAGTAATTCTAAAATTAATAAACTCTACCATTAATGAGAATGCAATGGCAAAGTAAAGATATCCTTTAGGTATTGCTCCAACCGTTTTTCCGAATAAATTAGTGTGCGAAAGGTGAGCTGCTTCTGTAATTAGCATAAAACCAATTAGTATTAAAAAGGATAATCCTAAAATCTGTATACTTGGATGTGCATCTATAAACTTGCGAATTGGGTTTGCAAAACCAATCATAATTGCAATAGATATTACAACAGCAATAATCATTAAAACTAGGTTGTAATAATGATTTTCATGTAATCCATTTGTCATACCAACAGCAGTTAATATAGAATCTATTGAAAAAATAAAATCTATAATTATTATTTGCGTAATGGCTTGCCATAAAGAGGTTATCTTTTTTCCTTTTATTTCGTCTTCATCATGACTTGGTGTTTCTACTTTTTCTCTAATCTCTGATGTGCTTTTATAAATTAAAAATAATCCTCCAACAAACAGTATAATGCTTTGCCAGCTTATTGCTATTTGTAACCAGGAACTTTCAAAATGAAAAAAGGGCTTACTTAAACCAACTAAAAAAGAAACGAAGAACAACAATATAATACGTTGTACCATGGCTAGTAGTAAACCAATGTTTGTTGCTTTGCTACGCTGCTCTTCTGGTAATTTATTTGCAGCAATAGATATAAATACAATATTATCTATACCCAAAATAATTTCTAAAAACGTTAAGGTTAATAGTGCGAATAACGCATCACTAGTAAGTAAAAAATCTAACATATTTATTTGTTATTTATTTCTCAATGTGTCGAGCACATTGGGATAGAAAACTATTTCTTAAAAGCTTTCCCTTTTTGTTTCAACTTTTCGCCAACATAAGAATACTCAAAAGTATATGAGCTATCTGTTGTTGTAAGGATTTTTAAATGCACATCTTTACGTTCTGCCATGTTTTTAGGATTAATGGTCTTAAAGATCATCTCGCAGTCGTTAATCCATCGTACTTGTGCAGAATCTGTTTTACCTTGGTACACTTCTATTTGTAAATCTTTAGTTCTTGTAAAATCAGATTTATAAACCACAGAGTCAATTATAACTTCGCTATAAAAACTACCTGTTTTGTAATCTGTACAATTTCTTTCTACTTGGTAACAACTAGAAAAACTTAAAAGTACTAAGGCAATCAAAAAATATCTCATTAAAAATCTTTTGTACAAAATTAATAATCTTTTCTGTTATAATACACCTTTTTATGAAAAGTCGTAAGAATCGTTTATTTGAAAATTTTAGGCACTAGTTTATGAATTGTTAAAATTTTGAAAACTACCATCGGTATAAAAAATTACAATGCGTTCTATTTTTTTTTCGGAAGAAGTGTTTAAGGAAAAATTAGAAGAAGATGGATTCGGAATTCCTACATTTTCATTTTTAGGAGGGAGTATTTTTTTTTCCACTTTTTCCACTTTCGGAGTTTCTGGAATTTTTTCTTCGGTTTTATTTTCATTTGGAAAAACTCCTTTTCCATTCATCAACCAATATAATTCTACTTCTGGAAAATGGGAGAGTACCTTCATTACAAAATCTAAACTAGGCTTATTTCTGCCGGAAAGAATATGCGAAATAGTAGAGCGTTGCACACCAACTTTCTCTGCAAAAGAGGAAGCACTTTCTCCGTAAAAATCGATGACTTTCTGTAGTCTTTTTGTAAATCCTTCGATGTTTATCATTGTAAACAAGTTGTTTTGTTTTTATAACGTTACAAATGTAAACATTATTTTGATAGTACTATTGTATTTACTTGTTATATTTGATTATAGTTGATTTTTTACTTCATATAATATGTGTTAATTAACTGAAAATAAGATATTTGATTGTTAAATTTAAATTATGTTAAATTTTTCTAAGCGGTTTTATGTTTCGTCTTGTAAACGCTGTTGTTTTTGTTTAACAATGTAACCAAAAGAGCGGTGTAATCTTGTTTACAATTGTAAATTATCAATTGTTTACCTTTGTAATCAATACAAGTTACATATGGAATTAGAAACCTTAAAATCATTATATAAAGAACACAAAGAAGCACAGCTTTTTGGACGATATATTCACTCGGAAAGCATAGCTCCTCTACTGGAGAAATTAGCTGAAAAATGCGAAGTTTTAGTGGTAGGAAAATCTGTTCTTCAAGAAAATATTCATACTATTACCATTGGATCTGGATCGAAAAAAATATTAATGTGGTCGCAAATGCACGGAAATGAAAGTACCACAACGAAGGCGATTTTCGATTTAATAAACCTTTTATTAAGTGGTGAAGAAGTTTCAGAAGCTATTTTAAAGACTTGCACGATACAAATTATACCTATTTTAAGTCCCGATGGCGCAAAAGCATATACACGTGTTAATGCGAATCAGGTGGATTTAAATAGAGATGCTCAAGATCTTACGCAGCCAGAAAGTATTATTCTTAAAACCTGTTTTGAGAGTTTTAAACCTCATTTTTGCTATAATCTACATGGGCAACGGACTATTTTTAGTGCAGGAAACACAGATAACGTTGCTACAGTTTCGTTTTTAGCTCCAGCACAAGACGAAATCTGTACTATTACTCCTAATAGAAAGAGAGCAATGGAAGTTATTGCGGTTATGAATGCTAATTTACAGCAACAAATACCAAATCAAGTTGGTGTTTATGATGATGCTTTTAATATTAATTGCGTTGGTGATACCTTTCAGACCCAAAATATTCCAACAATTCTTTTTGAAGCTGGTCATTATAAGGATGACTACGCAAGAGAAAATGTGAGAGCGTATATTTTTCAGTCTTTGTTAGTTTCGTTAAACTATATAACTAACAATGTGGTTTCTGGTGATGCTTATCTTCCTTATTTAGATATTCCAGAAAACCAAAAGTGCTTTTATGATCTTATTATTAGAAATGCTAGAGTAGTTCAAGGAGGTGATTTATTGGATATAGCCATTCAGTATCAAGAACGATTAATTACAGATACTATTGAATTTATACCTAAAATAGAAAAATTTACAGGCCGAAATCAGTTTTTTGCGCATAGAGAAATAGAAGCGAATGGAAGTGTGGTAGAAACGGTGGAAAAAGAGGCAATAATTATAGGTTACGAAAACGATTTAGTAAAGTTAAAAAATGAAGAAATTTCATTAAAAATAACAAAATCTTGAAATTTAGTATATATAAATCAATAAAAATGTATTATTTTTGAAGAAAATTTAATAATACAATAAAATGGCTAAGTTTAAATTAGACGAAATAGATCATCAGATTTTAGATATGTTGATTCAAAATACGAGAGTTCCTTTTACAGATATAGCAAAAAAATTATTAATTTCTGCTGGAACTGTGCATGTAAGAGTTAAAAAAATGGAAGATGCAGGAATAATAAAAGGTTCTTCATTAACTTTAGACTATAAAAAACTTGGTTACTCCTTTATTGCTTATGTTGGCGTGTTTTTACAAAATACATCACAAACAAAATTTGTATTAGAGCGTATCAACGAAATACCAAATGTAACTGTCGCACATATTACTACAGGGAAATTTAATATTTTCTGTAAAATTAGAGCAAAAAACACAGAGCATGCAAAAGATATTATCTTTCAATTAGATGATATTGAAGGTATTTACAGAACAGAATCGATGATTTCTTTAGAGGAAAGTATAAACGATAAAAAACGATTAATGCATTCTATTTTTAGTGAATTATAGAAGTCATATAGATACTTATTAAGCCCTTTTTTAAAGGGCTTTTTTTATACCTTAAAATTATGAAAGTAAAAGATTTAAATCCTTCAGAATACAATTCTTATTATGGCACTTATATTGGTAAGGCTGGTGATTTAAGCTTGTTAGATGGCTTAAATGAAAGTTTTAATACAACACTGGGTTTCTTTAATAATTTACCAGAAGACAAGATGGAGTTCGCTTATGCAGAAGGTAAGTGGAGTATTAAAGAGGTGGTGCAGCATATAATAGATACAGAACGTGTGTTTGCATATCGTGCTTTGCGTTTTTCTAGAAATGACAAAACCGAATTACCAGGTTATGATCAGGATGCATATACACCATCTAGTGAAGCAAACAGAAGAACGAAGGCGTCGCTTATAGAAGAATATACGCATGTTAGAAAATCGACAATAAGTTTGTTTGAGAGTCTTACTAACGATATGCTTTTACAAAGCGGTAAAGCAAGTGGAGGAAATATGTCTGTTAGAGCAATTGGCTTTATTAATATAGGTCATGAAAAGCATCATTGCCAAGTAATTAAAGAGAGGTATCTGTAATTATTCTTCTTCATCAATGATGATGTGTCCAGAATCATTTAAAAGCACGTCATCATTAATATCAAAATTGGTCATCGTATAATGTAGCTTGCTATTTACCTTAACAAGGTAAATAGCGTCTTCAGTTTTTACCTCAACAGCTTCAATAGTTTCATTTTTATGGTTATCAAAAACGATAATATCGTTATCTCCATAACCATCAGGAAATTTTTGTGTTAACAAATCCAGAAGTTCTGGAGTTAACTTTTTGTAGTTTACAATTATTCTTCGCATAACTAGAGTATTTAAGTTAATAAATCTATAGTGTTTTCTTATTCAAGCGAATTAAAGTTACAAAATTTTAAACCAAAAAGTTACGAAGCGTAAAAATTAAATGCTTCTAGTATTAATTCGTTTGAAACTTTACAGTTGATTTTTGGTTTTCCAATAGCTTCAAGAAGAACAAAGTTGATATTACCGTGTTCGTTCTTTTTATCATATATAAGTAGTTCAATGATAGGAGTGTAGTCTTTTTCGTTAAAAATCACTTTACCAAAAACGCTTGTGATTGTTGCTTTTATTTCTTCGTTTATAGTCGTATCAAGACCAACCAGTTTGGTGGAAATAAAGCTTGCTAAAATCATACCGACAGCAATTGCTTCCCCATGAAGTAGTGGTTCTTTGTCTGCATTGCTCAAGAAATAAGATTCTATAGCGTGACCTAGCGTATGTCCGTAGTTTAAAGTTTTTCTAACGTTTTCTTCGTGAGGATCTTGCTCTACAATATCTTTTTTAATGACTATAGATTCGTAAATGAGCACGTCTAAATCTTTAGTTGTTTGTTTAGAAAGATCTAGAAATTTGCTCCAATATGTTTGGTTTGAAATTAATCCGTGTTTTAGCATTTCGGCTAAGCCAGAACGCATTTGGTTTTCTGGTAATGTTGCTAAAAAAGCGGTGTCTATTAGCACCATTTCTGCAGTATTTATAACTCCGATTTGATTTTTTAGATGTCCTAAATCTATTCCGGTCTTACCGCCAATGGAGGCGTCCACCATGGCAAGCAAAGATGTAGGGATATTTATAAAAGAAATACCGCGTTTAAATGTAGAAGCCACAAAACCACCTAAGTCTGTAATTACACCACCACCAACATTGATCATTAAACTTTTTCTGTCCGCTCCATATTCGGATAAAGCTTCCCAGAGACCTAAACATATATCTAGGTTCTTGTTTTCTTCTCCAGATTCTATCTCTAAAACATCATACGTTATTTCAGCGTCTATATTTGCTAATACAAAAGGGAGGCAATCTGCATTTGTATTTTCGTCCACTAAAAAGAAAATTTTAGAATAATTTGAAGCTTTTAAGTGTTCATTTAAAGAAGTATAAGCGCTTTCATTAAAATAGATACTGTAATCTTGGGTGGTAATAGGTGTCATTAACTATAGAATTATTTTAGGGTAAAAATAAGGAGAAATTAATCAAATTTGGTAGACTTCAATTATATTTGTTCTATAAAATTTAATAATCGCATCATGCATACAGGTAAAATATTTGAAAACACAGAAATTGCTTTCGCGTTAAAAACAGATACGCAATTAGAACGTGCTTATTTTTTGTTTAAAATGATTTCTAATGAGCCTTTGGTTCGTATTGGTACTGCAGCTACAAACTTTGCATTAAAAGCGCATCTGCCAATTGAAGGTTTGATACGTTCTACTGTTTTTGATCACTTTTGTGGTGGTGTAAACGAAGAAGATTGTTTGTCTGTTATAGAGAACATGTATACCAAAGGGGTGAGTTCTGTTTTGGATTATTCGGTGGAAGGAAAAGAAAGTGAAGCAGAATTTGATGCAGCAATGCAGAAAATATTGAAAATTGTAAATTTTGCTGATGAAAAAGAAAGCATGCCAATTGTGGTTTTTAAACCAACTGGTTTTGGAAGATTTCATTTATACCAGAAATTAGGAGAAGGAGCAACGCTTACTTCAGAAGAGCAAGAGGAATGGAATCGAGTAGTCGCAAGATTTGATACCGTGTGTAAAGCAGCAAAAGAAAAAGATGTTGTTGTTTTAATTGATGGTGAAGAAAGCTGGATGCAAGACGCAGCAGATGATTTGGTTACCCAAATGATGCAATTGTACAATACCGAAAAGCCTATTGTTTATAATACTTTACAGATGTATAGACATGATAGAATGGCTTTTTTGAAAAAAGAAACTGATTTAGCTAAAGCTAACAATTACTTCCTTGGTTATAAATTGGTTCGTGGCGCTTACATGGAAAAAGAAAATGAGCGAGCAGAAAAGAAAAAATATACTACGCCAATCTGTGCTAGTAAACAAGCGACAGACGAAAACTTTAATACAGCTGTTGCGTATACCTTAGATCATTTAGATATTATGTCTGTTTTTGTAGGAACACACAATGAAGATAGTAGTTATTTGGTTATGGATTTAATGAAAGCCAAAAACATAGTGAATAATGATTCTAGAGTTTGGTTCGGGCAACTTTATGGTATGAGTGATCATATTAGTTATAATCTTGCGCATTATGGCTATAATGTAGCAAAATATATTCCTTTCGGGCCGGTTAAAGATGTGATGCCTTACCTTATTCGTAGAGCAGAAGAAAACACCTCTGTTGCAGGGCAAACAGGTCGTGAACTTACTTTATTGAAGAAGGAAAAACAACGAAGAAAGGGTTAGGTCGTTGGATTACTGATTCTAATTATAAATTTAAAAACCCCGAAAACTTTAATTTTCGGGGTTTTTTATGACATATTAGGTGTTAGCTAGATCTTTTCCACCATTTTTTCTTTGAAGGATCTTTGCCATAGCCATAGGTGTAACTTCCACCTTTTTTGTGGTCCACAGCGTTTAATAAAATAGCCATATTTGGTAGGCGTTTCTCTGTGTACATGGTTTGTGCTATATGTAATTGACGTTTATCGATGTAGTTAGCTCGCACTACATACACAAACATATCTGCATACTTACTAATTAGTAGTGTATCTGTAACTAAACCAACAGCAGCAGTATCTACAATAATGTAGTCATACTTGTTTTTAACAGATTCAAATAATTCTCCAACACGATCACTCATTAATAACTCGGAAGGGTTAGGAGGTATAACGCCCGACGGAATTACATCTAAAAAAGGATTGTCTTCTAATTTTGTTGTTACCTCACTAGCGGTAAGCTGTTTGTTGCCAATAAAATTAGTGATTCCTATGTCGTTTTTAATTTTTAAGTAATTAGTAGCTTTTGGTACACGAATATCTGTTTCAATTAAAAGCACTTTCTTTTCAGAAAATGAGAGGGAAGAAGCTAAGTTTATTGAGGTATGCGACTTTCCTTCTTGACTTGTTGTAGAGGTTACAAAAATAATCTTAGCTCTATCTGTAATGTCTTGAAGCATGAAATCTATATTGGTTCTTACCATTCTAAAGGCTTCTGCTTTTGAAGAGTAGTCTACTTTATCGATTAACTTTTTACGGTTGTTCGATTTCGGTATATCTCCTAAATATGGTACGTCAATATTCTTTTTAATGTCTTTAATTGTGTGTACTTTAGAATCTAGTAATTGGAATAAATAGATTAATCCAATAGGTAAACTTGCTCCTAAAATAAGTGCGGATAGATATATAATTGGTTTTATAGGTGAAATTGGTTTTCCGCCAGCATATCCTTTGTCTACTATTTTAGCGTTAGGAGAGGAGATGCCATGAGAAATAGCTGCTTCTTCACGTTTTTGAAGTAGATATAGGTAAAGGGATTCTTTTATGTTTTGCTGTCTTTGTGTGTCTCTAAACTGTCGTTCTTTTGTAGGTGTCGTATAAATTTTACCGCTTATCTTACTTGCTTTTTCACTTAGTGCATTTAATGTAATTTCATTAGAAGATTTAATGTTATTCAAGTTTTGGTTTAGATTCCCTTTTAGCTCATCAATCTGATTAGTTAGATTTACAACGGTTGGGTTTTTCTCACTAGAGTGTTTTAATAATCGGTTTCTTTCTATAACGAGATCATTGTGTCTTCTTGTGATTTCGCTAATGGAGTTTTCCGCAATACCAATATTTGCCGGTAATAAATCGGAAGATTCACTATTTTCATCCACGAAATCTTTCATGTAATCAATTAGCTGAATTTGATTCGTTGTGTTTACTATCTGGGATTCATTATCTCTTTCTGTTTGTAAAAAGATATTAGACTGGGTTGCTAAATCTGTTAATCTGTTTCTTTTTTGAATGGTTTCTGCTGTTAAATCTACTTGACCTAATTCTCTGGAAACAATTTCAAGTCTACTGTTAATGAAGTCGGAAGTAATTTCTACTACTTGCTGTTTATCTTTAACAACATCATTGTTATAAACCTCTATTAGTCTACTTAAAAACAAAGATGCTTTTTCTCTATTGTTATTTGTGATAGATAATTTGATGATGCTAGAGTATTCTTTTGTTTCAATACGTAAAGCGCCTTTAAAAATTCCGGTTACTTTACTGATTGGAGAAATTTGGATAGTAATATTAGATCCAATTTTAGCTGCATATTGTCCAAGGTTTGGAGTTATAATAATATCACCAAAGCCTGTTTTTATAGGTTGGCCAAAACTGTGTAGTGTACCTTGGTCTTCAATATTTTGGTCTTTAGATTTCCATATTTTTTCACCTTCTGTTATTCCTTTAAGTAGGAATTGTGTTTTTGAATGTATTTTCACATTCATTATAGTGTCTGCTAGAAAGAGAATAGAATCTGGTGCGCTAAAATTTAAGTTTAAAGGAGGGTTAGCGTAAACTTCGTGATTTTGAATTCTACCTTCTACATAATATTGAATATTGAATTTTAAATCTTTAACTACCTGTTCTATTAATTCTCTGGATCCAATAATTTCGGCTTCATCTAAAACATTATTAAGATCTTTTTTGAATAAACCGTAATTTTGCAAAGAAGAAATCTCGGGTAGTTTTGTACTTTGTCTTTCGTCTTTTATTTGTATTGTTGCGCTTGCTTTGTACTGGTAGGTAGCATATCTCAAGTATAAATGAGCTAATGCGAATGCGGCAATTACGCAAAAGATTACTAGTTTCCATTTACTTAAATATGGATCTACTAAATCTCTAAAATGCTCTTTTTGATTTGCAGCGTTATTATTCATTTGTAGGTTTTTTAATTTACAATAATTGCAGTTAATGAAACTATTACTGCAAGTGCAGAAATTACAACTGCAGTGTTTTGATTGTATGATGAAGAGCGTACTTTAGCTTTGTTTGGTGATATGTATACAACATCATCTTGAGCCAAGTAATAGCTTTGATTGTTTAATACAGAAATAGATGTTAAATCGAATTTAGAATACTGCTTTGTACCATTATTGTCTCTAATTAGTAAAACATTATCTCTTCTTCCGTGAATAGTTAAATCTCCGGCGTAACCTAAAGCTTCAGATAATGATATTTTTTCGTCTTCTAGAACAAATGTTCCTGGATTGCGAACTTCTCCTAAAACTGTGATTGTAAAGTTTATTAGTCTAATATTTACAATTGGGTTTTTTAAGTATTCTTTTAATCTAGTTTTTAGTAATTCGGTTGCTTCTGTTCTTCCTAAGCCTCCTATTTTTATTTGTCCTAGCACAGGGAATTCAATATTACCATACTTATCTACCAAATAAGTCTGCATTTTGGTGCTTCCTTGTGTTACAATTGCAGATTGACCTTCAGATATTGTAGGAAGGTTAAATGGTCTTGCTGCTTCTGGGTCTAGTGACGACACAATTATTGATATCTTGTCGTTCGTTTTATAAACTACATCAGTATTAAAATCGATAGGCTCATAGTTTTCAAGTGTTTCGTCTTGAAAGTAAGTTATTTCTTGTGTTGATGTGCAAGATGCAAATAGAAAAATTGCTAATAGCGCAGCAACAATACTAGTTTTTGGTTGGTTAAAAATTGGTTTCATGATTAATAGCGTTTTTAAATTTATTTTATGTTTAAAACATCGTATTTGGTATTGTTAGGGTTGTATTCTGGTACTATGTCCTTTATTAAAGATACTATTTCTATATTGGAAGAAGTAGAGTCTAGCATTAGTAATTTTTTAATTTTTTCTAATTGACTTGCATTAACGTTTCTACATTGGGCAATCATTATTTTTTCGTTATAAGTTGGTTTTGTGTTTTCACCATCTATTAACAATTCTTCAAAGATTTTCTCACCAGGTCGAAGTCCAATTATCTTAATATCAATATCCTCTGGGTAATTTAATCCAGAAAGCGCTATCATATTCTTGGCTAAGTCTATTATTTTAACTGGTTTTCCCATGTCGAAAACAAATATTTCTTCACCTAGCCCCATTGCAGCTGCTTCTAGTACTAATTGACTAGCCTCTGGTATAGTCATAAAATAACGAATAATATCTTTGTGTGTTACAGTTAAAGGCCCTCCAGTTTCTATTTGTTTTTTGAATAATGGAATTACAGAGCCGTTAGATCCTAAAACATTACCAAATCTTGTGATAATAAATTTCGTTTTTCCCTTTACTATGTTTTTTTGACAGAAGATGCATATTTCGGCAATTCGCTTTGTTGCTCCCATTACATTGGTTGGGTTTACGGCTTTATCTGTAGATATTAATATGAATTTTTCTGCGCCATGTTTCATGGCAAGTTCTGCTGTATTATATGTGCCAAAAACATTTACACTGACAGCTTCGAATGGATTGTTCTCCATTAAAGGTACGTGTTTGTATGCTGCGGCATGGAATATAATTTCAGGTTTATATGTGTTGAAAATTTGATCTAATCGCTGTTTGTTTCTTACGTCTGCAATAATCGTCTCAACCTTTGTTATGTTGTTTCTTTTGAGTTCTTGCTGTAAATCGTATAAAGCAGATTCAGAATTATCTATAATTACTAGTTTTTTAAATTGGAAATTGCTTAATTTTCTAACCAACTCGCTACCAATAGACCCTGCAGCTCCGGTTACTAAGAGCACTTTATTGTTGTATTCGTCTATTAATAACGGATTATCAATTCTGATTGGCTCTCTTCCTAAGAGGTCTTCAATTTTGATATCTTTAATTTGACCAATACTTAAGTCGCCATCAATCCAATGTTGTACATCTGGAACAATTTTTACTTTTAAATTTAAAGCAAAGAACGAACCTGAGATTTCTAAAAGTCTGCTAGAATCTATGTTTTGAATGGATATAATTACTTCGTCTATGTTGTTTTTTTCTACAAATGCTCTGTCTATTTTTTTTGGATTATAAACATTAAGCATGTTTATTTTTTTTCCAATTTTACCTTCTTTATCGTCTAAAAATCCAAAAACATTAATATTACTTTTAGCATCATTTGTAATAGCATCATAAGTTACCATTCCGGAGTTTCCTGCGCCGTAAATAAGTACCGTTTTTAAACTTTCTAAATCATGGAACAAGCTTTTATACATGTGTTTAATAAAAAACTTCGCACCTATTAAAAAGAAGATATTTAGTAGTAAATGGATGTATATAATAGATCCAGGAATATCAAAAACACTATCAAAATTATATTTTCTACTTATGTAGGTGGTGACAATTAGTATGGTTGCTAAGATGTTTAAGCCAATTACCACATTTACAACATCTTTTACTCCTGTAAAACGTACAACACCTTTATGTGAGCTAACTATTAAAAAACTAATTACGGTTGCTGCAAATACAAATGGAAGTTGTTTTAAGAAAGTGTAAAAATTAAAATCTATTTCAAAATTGAATCTAATTATATACGCTATAAAGAAGGTGAGGAGCACAATACAAGAATCAAACAGTAACACAAGCCATTTGGATGCGTATCTATCTGTTAGTTTTCTTAATATGTCGTTATAATTAATCAAAGTGTGATATAATTAATTTTGTTATTCGGTTTAAATCTACTTCTGTAAGACAAGATCCACTTGGTAAGCACAAACCTTTTTCGTATAAATTATTAGAAACTCCGTTTAAATACGCAGGAGCATCTTTGTATAAAGGTTGTAAGTGCATTGGTTTCCATGAAGGTCTTGCTTCAATGTTGTTTTTATTTAATAATTCTAGTAAGCTATCTCTTGTTTGTTTTGTGTCTAGTAAAATACAGGTTAACCATCTGTTGGAAGTGTATCCTTCTGGTTCTTTTAAAAATGTAATGGCATCAATGTGCTGTAATTGTTTGTGGTAATAGCTATGGTTTCTTTGTCTTAAAGCGACATAGTTGTCCAGAACTTTTATTTGTCCTCGGCCAATTCCTGCAATAATATTTGACATTCTGTAATTGTAGCCAATGTTTTTATGTTCGTACTCTATGCCGTCTTCTTTTGCTTGTGTAGCTAAAAAAATTGCTTTTTTCTTTAAAGCTTCGGTTTTACTAATTAGAGCGCCACCACCAGAGGTTGTTATTATTTTATTTCCGTTAAACGAAAGAATGGAAAAATCACCAAATGTGCCACATTTCTGACCATTAACCTGACTGCCAAATGATTCCGCGCTATCTTCTACAACAGGAATGTTGTATTGATTAGATATTGCTTGAATTTGTTTTACATTATATGGCATTCCGTATAAATTAATAGCTATAATAGCTTTTGGTTTTTTTCCTTTTTTAATTCTATCTTTTATTGTTTTTTCTAATAACACAGGACAAATGTTCCATGTTTGTTCTTCGCTATCTACTAAAATAGGTGTTGCTCCTAAATAAACCACTGGGTTTACAGATGCTACAAACGTTTTTGTTTGGCATATAACCTCGTCACCTTGTTTAACTCCTAAAAGGGTTAATGCAAGATGAATTGCTGCGGTGCCAGAGCTTAAAACCGTTGCGTAGCTTTCTTGACTTAGATATGTTTCAATATCTTTCTCAAAGCCGTTTACGTTTGGTCCTAAGGGAGCAATCCAATTTAATTTAAATGCTTCTGTAATGAATTCCTGTTCGTGTCCACTCATGTGCGGTGGAGATAACCAGATTTTAGAATTCAGTTTAGATTCATTAATAGCCATATAAATATTGTTGTTTTTAGAGTATAAATCAAAAAAATACGACAAAGAACCCATTTAAACGTTCTTTGATTTAATTAATAAAGGTATTAAGTTTTATCTAAATTTAAACACGCTTTAAGGTTAAATTATTTATATAACAATTGTAAAAATTTTCAATTACTTTTTGCTAGATCAAAGTGTTAGGGGAAGGTGTGTATAACTGTTTGTTATAGATGTAGTTAAATATACGAAAATATAAGAATATAGCTACTTGTTTTTGTTTTTTATGAGGTGACTAGTTTCGATATGTTTTTTAAAGGAGTTGTTTCGTGGAAGCTATTAATTGTTTTGTAAAGAATGTCCAGTTTTTTTTAAACACTTTTACTTCAATTTGGTACATGTGTTTTTATTTTTAGATGAATAATTTTTGTGTTGAATAATTTCAATTCCTGAAGAATTATTGTTAAATGTGTTATTTGAATTAAAAAACTAAATAAAGCATAGTAAGTGGTTGTATTTAAATTGTTTACGTGTTTTTCGATTTAATTATACTTAAAAGTATTGTACTAAGTTTGTCATGGTTTTACTATTGAAATTATACGTTTTATTTAACGTTTTATAATGGTTAAATAGCTCTTCTAATGCTTTGAAATTTTCCTCTGTATTTTGTCCGAAATTATGAGGATGCCACCAAAAATGATAAACTTGTTTTTGCTTTGCGGCATATGTCATTCCTTTTTTTATTCTGTTTATTTTTAAGTTTTCTAAAAAACGTAGTTTACTGCTGTAAGGTCTTAGAAATCTACTAGATGCAATGTTCACCAATCCATGATGCATTTGTAGATCATGCGTATTATGTCCAGATATATTGAGATACGCGTCCAGTAATCTGTATATTCTATGTTTTGTGTTTCCTAATTGTTTGGTGTCGTTGGTGTTGTACATCCAGTGGTTTTCAATGCCTCGATAACTTAAGATGCCGTGTTTTGCACAAATTTTAATATAGACTTCGTTTATTTGGTTTCTAGGAAAAACAATACTTTTTATATTTATGTCTTGTTGTTTCGCAATGTTTATAGTGGCTAGCAAGTCTGCTTCAAATTGTTCTGCTGTTTGTCCTACTTCGTTGCAGTAGTAATGACAAAAAGTATGGCTTCCTATTTCGTGATTGTCATTTTGCTTAATTTGTTCTACTAATGACGTTGCGTAATGATAAGGATCTTCGGTTTCGTTGTTCCCAATAGCATCAAATAATCTATACGGACTAAAATTGGCATCGCTATAATTCGGTTTCTTTTTTGGGCTATACTGAAGTAATTCTTCTTTATTTTTTGCTAATAGAAACCCAACAGTAGCAAAGGTTAGTTTGATATTGTAGGTGTCACTTAGTTGTAGTAATCTTGGAACAATTTCGGAAACCTTTTCTAATTGTGATTTGTAACTTTCCAGCGTACGAACATCAAAAACACCCCAAAATAATTCGAAGTCTAAAGAAATCACTAAATGTCCTTGATCTAGTTTCATTTTAATATGGTTTGAAATGTCTTCAGAATAATTTTTACATCCGTAAATACCGAAGGATTAGCAATATACTTCTTGTTTAGCGCGATTTTTTTCGGCATAATATCTTCAATATAAAGCTTTTCGGGATTATCTGTATCCTTTAAAAGTTCTGCTTCGTCTCTAAATGCAATAGAGGCATAGTCTGTAATACCTGGTTTTACTTGAAGTATTTGTAAATCATCTTTAGAATAATAATCTACATATTTACGAACTTCTGGTCTCGGGCCAACAAAACTCATGGAGCCTTGTAAAACGTTTATGAGTTGTGGCATTTCGTCTAGCTTATATTTTCGCAAGAAATAGCCAACTTTTGTTACTCTAGAATCGTTGTCACCTAGGGTTAATAGTCCTTTTTTGTCGGATCCTACAAACATGGTTCTAAATTTAAAAATCTTGAAATCTTGACTATTTTTACCAACTCTTGTTTGTCTGTAAAAAATGGAACCTTTAGATTCTATTTGGATTAAAACCGCAATTACCACTAATATTGGTAGGAGTATTGCTAATCCTAATAGAGAAAAAAATAGATCGAATACTCTTTTTATCATAGTGTGGTTTCTACAGCATTTGCAATTGTGGCTATAATATAATGTAATTCTTCTTCTGTTAACTGCGGATAAATAGGTAAAGATATTTCTGCTTTGTAATTATTAAAGGCTTTTGGGTAATCTTCTATTTTATAACCGTAAGATTTGAATAAAGTCAATAACGGCAATGGCTGAAAGTGTACATTGACAGCAACACCGTTTGCAGAAATTTTATCTATAATAGCATCGCGTTGTGCTTCGGAAGCATCTTTAATTCGCAAGGCATACAAATGACAAGAAGATATTTTTTCATCGTTTTGAAAAGGCGGTAATACTGCCCATTCTTTGGTTGCAAAATACTCTTGGTAAAATGTAAAGATTTCTTTTCGTTTTCCTAAAATAGTTTCAAAATATTCGGGTAACTGCGCTACGCCAACAGCAGCAAGTAAATCTGGAAGATTCATTTTTAATCCAGGATAAATAATATCATATCTCCAACCACCAGCTTTAGATTTTGTAAACGCATCTTTTGTTTGTCCGTTTAAGGAGAAACAGCGTAAGTAGTTATATTCTTCTTGGTTAACAAAAGGTTTAGGTAGGTTTAAGCAAATGGCACCACCTTCTGCAGTGGTAACATTTTTTACTGCATGAAATGAAAACACGGTTATATCTGTGGTTTCACCAACAAATTTTCCTTTGTATTGCGCGCCAATTGCATGAGCAGCATCTGCTATTACTACAATTCTTCCTAATTTTTCTTGATTTTCGTGTGTTGGGTGAAATAAATCGCTGCTATTTTTTGCTAATTGATTTATTGCGTCATAATCGCAAGGCCAACCAGCTATATCTACTGGAATGATAGCTTTAGTGTCTTCGGTTATTGCATCTTTAATTGCTTTTATAGAAATATTAAAATCGTCTTCAATATCTACCATTATTGGAGTTGCGCCAACATGAATAACTGCTAAAGCTGTTGCAGCATAGGTGTAAGCAGGAATAATGACTTCATCACCTTCACCAATACCAAACCATTTTAAAGCCAGCATTAACCCAGAAGTAGCAGAGTTTACACCAAGAGCATTAGGTGCTTTTGTATATTGGCAAACAAGTTCTTCTAATCGTTTTACTTTTGGTCCTGTGGTAATCCATCCAGATTCTAAAGCATCTGTAACTTCTTTGATTACATTATCACTAATGTAAGGAGGGGAAAATGGGATTTTCATTTTCGTTATGTTTTATGATTAATAGCTTGGTTAAAGATATCAATATATTGCTTAGAAACATTTTCTAAACTAAACTTTTCAACGTGTTTTAATGCATTTTCGGCTAATTCATTGGCTAAATCCTTGTCTGTGGCTAATCTAATCATTGCATTTGCAAGTGCTTCCGAGTTTTTTACTTCCACTAATAAAGCTTCTTTTTCGTGTCTTGCAAACTCTCTAACTCCTGTAACGTTTGTAGCAATCATAGGTAGTCCAACTGCTGCTGCTTCTAATAATACTCTTGCAAAACCTTCTCTAAAGGTTGGTAGTACAAAGGCATCCGAAGTTAATAAAAGATCAAAAACATCATTTCTACTTCCTAGTATATCTACAATATCTTTGTATTGGTCTAATATATCTTGGTTTAGTCGTTTGCTATTTTCTTCTAAAGGACCAACAAGTAGTATTTTAAAAGTATGTCCTTTGTCTTTACAAATTCTAGCCGCTTCTAAAAGATTAATAATTCCTTTTTCGTAAACCAATCGCGCAACACAAATAAAGGTAAAAGGCGTGTTATTTCGCTTTGCGGTTTTATGAATATTTTTTAATTCTATTCCGCTACTAAAAATAAGTCCGAAGTTCGTATCGGTTATTAATCCGTGAGATTTATATAAATCTTTATCGTCGTAATTTTGAAAAATAGTTTTAAAAACACGATGTTTTACACTTCTATGAAGCATGTAATAAACCTTCCTTAAAAAGAAGCTAGACAAACTATTAGACATGAAGATTGTACCTAATCCTGTTACTGTTCTTGTTATTGGTGTTTTTGTGTTTTTTAATGCAATTGGTAATAAAAATGCGGGTTTGGTATCAAAGGTATGAATGACATCAAATTCATTTTCTGCAAAAAAAGTCTTGTACCATTTTAATGTTTTTCTGTCTGCAATAGGAGAGAGGTGCCGTACTAAATTATAAGGTACATAACGAATGTAATCAGGAAAATTATGAGTGCTTGTTCCTATTATGGTTACATCAAAACCTGCTTCTTTAAGATAGCTAGATAAGGAAATGCGTTTATGCACATCTTCACCACCAACAAGACAGATTTTTTTATTCATATATTAAATTTACAACTAAAATAAGATAAGTTTTTTGTTTACTGAAATTTGTTTTACATTAGAATGGATAAAACACTATTTATGTTAAAGATTGCTAAGTATTTATATCATAATACTTGGATTGGAAAAAATGTAATCGATTCTGTGTTGCAACTGCATCATTATATGAGATCACATTTTTTGGATGATGCTACTTTTTTAAGGCAAGATTTTAAAAAACGCTTTGGTAGACCATTAGATTTAAACAATCCTAAAACTTTAAATGAAAAAATTAATTGGTTAAAGCTACATGATAGAACAGCCTTACATACTACGTGTGCAGATAAGTTTGCCGTTAGAAAATATGTAGAAGAAGTGGTTGGAGCTTCATATTTAATTCCATTAGTGTTTCAAAGTTATAATACAGAAGATGTTGTAGCTTCTAGTTTTCCAGATTACCCTTTTATTATTAAAGCAAATCACGATAGTTCTGGAGGAATTATTGTTAAAGATAAAGCTACTGTAGATTGGGGACAAACCCAAAAATACTTTAAGAAATTACTTAGTAAAAACTATTATTATTCGGGTAAAGAATGGCAATACAAAAACATAAAACCTTGTGTTATTGCTGAAAAATTACTTGTAAATGAAGCTGGCGAAATTCCTTTTGATTATAAATTACATTGTTTTCATGGCAAGGTGGAAGTGATTCAGGTAGATATTGATAGATATACCAATCACAAGCGGAATTTGTATGATGTAGATTGGAATATTTTGCCTTTTACTTGGTCTTTATGGGACGATGGAAAACCGCTTTGGGATAATGGAAGAACGCTTGAAAAGCCACATAAATTAGATGAAATGATTGCAGTTGCTGAAAAATTATCGGAAGCATTTTCTTATGCAAGAATAGATGTCTATGATTTTGAAAACAAAGTATATTTTGGTGAAATCACTTTTCATCATGGAAGCGGTTTAGAAACCATTTACCCAGAAACTTGGGATTATAAATTGGGTAAGTTAGTACATTTATAAATAGACGTTTACATACCATTTTTGAAACGTATAATACGTCCAAACCTTATAACTATTATCTTCTTTTCCTGTAAGATGGTTGTTTACCAATGGTTTGATATAGTCTATGTTAAAGAGATTCTGGTCTTCTAAAAAATTGGTTTCGATATAGCTTTCTAATTCTTTTTTTAATCCAGAACGTAACCAATCACCAACGGGAACCACAAATCCTTTTTTAGATTTCTCTAAGAAACCTTCCGGAAATTCCTCTTTAAAAGCTTCTTTTAAAATATGTTTTTTACTAAAACCTTTTAGTAAATAGTCTTCTGGTAAGCTATTGGCAAATTCCCAAAGCGTCTTGTTTAAAAAAGGCGCTCTGCATTCTAAAGAATTTAGCATACTTGTTCTATCTACTTTTACCAACATATCTCCTTCTAAACTTATATGTCTGTCTATCTCGCGATATTCATGTACCGTTTTTGGTTGTTTTATATTGGTTTTTTCTTTGTAGTAACTAAATAGATTAGGTTGAATGTTTTCGGTTTTTAAAAGCTTTTCGGTATCGTTAGAAAAACCTAATGAAATGATATTCCAATAGTGCTCATCGTTATAGTTTATTGCGTTTACAGCTTTTTTTAGCTTAAACCGTTTTCCTCTATTATCGTCTTTTGTTGTAAATAATTTGTTTAGAATACTTTTTGAAGCATTATGCAGAAATTCTGGAACTACACTTGTATATTTCCTATTTAGTTTTCCAATATAGTATTTGTTGTAACCACCAAAAACTTCGTCGCCACCATCTCCTGTTAACGCCACCTTTACAAAATCTCTAGTTTTGTTAGCTACCAAATAAGTTGGTAAGGCAGAGGAATCGGCAAAAGGTTCATCGAAATTTATAAGAATTTCATGAATGTTCTTTTCAATGTCTTTTTCTGAAATAATAAACTCATGGTGATTACTATTAATCATTTTAGCAACCAGTTTCGATTTGTCGGTTTCATCAAAGGAAGCTTTATCAAATCCGATAGAAAAGGTATCGATTTTTTGGTTGTTCATTTGTGACAACCCTAAACTAACAATCGAAGAATCTACACCTCCAGAAAGAAATGTGCCAAGCGGAACATCACTAATAGAACGACTCTCAATACTTTGAAGCATTCTGGTTTTTAATTCCTTTTTTGCTTCCGCGAAAGCGATATCCTGCTTTTCGTTTTTTACAGTACTTATTGGATGTATTTCAAAACTATCTGCTTCTAGATCATAATCGATATAATGATTGGCTTCTAATTTAAAAATGTGCTCATAAATGGTAAAAGGAGCAGGAGTATAGGTGAGTCTAAAATATAAGTTTAGCCCTTCTTTAGAAATTTTAGGTTTTGTATCTAGATTATTAATAATCGATTTCAACTCCGAAGCCCAAAAGAAGTTTTCTTCGTCTTGGTAATAATACAAGGGTTTTTCACCAAAAAAGTCGCGAGTAATAAATACTTTATTTCGGTTTTTATCATAAATACTAAAGGCAAACATACCGTCAAGTTCGGCAAAACTACTTTCTCCTTTAGCTTCGTAGAGTTTTAAAATAACTTCTGTATCGCTTTTGGTTTTAAAGGTAACCCCTTGACTTTCTAATTGCTGTTTTAATTTTAGGTAGTTGTAAATTTCGCCATTAAATACAATTACAATACTTTGGTCGTCATTATATATTGGTTGCTTCCCTGTGCTTAAGTCAATAATAGATAGCCTTCGCATTGCCATAGCAACCGTTGTTGTACCTTGGTTTTCAATACAGAAACCATCATCATCTGGACCACGATGATAGATGAGCTGATTCATTTTGTTCAATGTATTGCTTACATCGTCAAGGCTTCTATTTTTACTGATTAAGCCATTTATTCCGCACATAAATACATATCTATTAAATTTTTTGTTTGCTTTCCTATTTCAGAAATATCGTATTGTTTTGCTTTTTCAAAACTCAAAGCGCTATACTTTTTACGCGCTTCTTCATTGTTTTGATAATAGGTAATTGCTTTGGCTAATCCTTTGTTGTCATCTACATTTACTAATAGTCCGTATTTTGCTTTAGAAAAGCTTCCTTCTTCTATTTGTATTTCTTGGTTGTCATTTAGAAGTTCTAAAGGACCAGATAAGCAATTGGTTGCAATTACAGGAACTCCAAGTGACATGGCTTCCAAAATAACGTTTGGAAATCCTTCAGAAAGAGAAGTTAATACCAAACAATGGTGTTTTAGTATTTCTTGATCTATTTCGCTGCTGTTTCCTTTAAAAGTAACGGTTTCATTAAGGTTTAAAGTAGTTGAAAGGGATTTTAATTCTTCTTCTAACACACCTGCGCCATATATATTTAAATGTACAGCATTTTTTATAAGCGGTATACTTTCCATTAAACTCTTATAGTTTTTAACAGGGTTTAATCTTCCTACAGCAACAATTTTAAAAGGTTTATTTTCTTCTGGATTTTTAAGGAAATCAGGTTTTTCTTCTAGTGTGTAAATAGGATTGTAAAGTACGTGAGCTGGTATCTTTACACCAAAATTATCCTGTAAATCTTTATTTATATGAATAGAATTGGAGAATAAAGCATTGTTTTTATTGTAAAAATAGTTCACCAATTTTTCACCAAAGGCACCATAGGTTTTAGAGGGGAAACAACGTTCACTAACCATGGTGGTAAGTTTGGGGTTTCTTATTTTAGTAAAACCATTTATTATATTTTGTTTAATTAAAAATGAAATACTAATATCTATATTATTTTCTTTTATAATTTTTGAATATTTAAAACCACTATATAAAAAAGTACTTAATTTAGACCATGAAGAATTATTATAATGCTGACTTTTTTTAGAGATGCAAATAACATTAACGTCTTTATGTATAGGTAAGTCAACAGTATCAAACATAAGTATTAATGTTACTTCGTAATACTTTACTAGTTCATTTACAAGCCTGCAAACCACACGTTCTGTACCGCTAAAACCAATAAATGCAGCAAATAATGCTATGTGTTTTTTATTCGTCATATATAATTAAATCTTTACTTAATGCTTCCGAGAAAGCTTCTGCTCCGGTGTTAGACATGTGTGCTAAATCTACCCAGTAATCTAAATGCTTATCGTCTTTAAAAAAATTGGTATAATCATGATATTCAATATTTAATTCCTCTAATATTTTTTTTAATGCCATATTATCTTCAGGGCATTTGTCAATAAAAATAGGAGAAGTAAGAGTAATTAGCTTTTTATTGTTAGCACTACAAAACGCTTCTATTTCTTTTAAATAGCTCTTAAATAACGGATTGATTTTTAAGTTTGTTTTGCAGACAATAGTATCATTACGTTCTAGTATGTTTTTAAATATTTCTTTTTGCGTGCTATGTACTTCCATAGGATCATAACCATAATATGTTTCCAGATCATATTTTGGGAAAATGGCGTTTTTAAGAATTCCTAAAGCTAAGCCGTTATAATCGATACACCAATAAAATTTCTGAAAAGGAGTTGTTAATTCTGCTCTGTCCAGTTCTTCTTTTATTATAGTATTGGAATGATATTTAACCATTAAAGTTTTTGTTTCTTGTCTATTGTAAACTTCTCTGTAAGCGACATTTGGATCTATTTGAAGAATAATTGTTTGTTTAAAATCTTTTGGAAGGAGTTTTATAAGTGTGGCACTATATGCTATAAATTTGCCATCCACTCCCATATTAAAACTGGAAGCATCTAATTTTTTTACATCTATATGATGATTTGCTCTAGAGCTACCAAATACAATTAACTTGGTTGTGTCTTTTATGGATAAGTAGTGGTTTAACTTTCCAATTGCTTGACCAGAGTAAACCGTGTCGCTAATTTTGGTTATAGAATAATATACGATTTTATCTACAACATAGGATAGTACAACTATGAAAGCTATAAGTTTTAATGATTTTATGAGTTGTTTTTTATTCATAACCTTTAAAATTGAAAATAAATAAAATTGTTAGACGTGGAATAAAACAAACTAGCAAGAAGAATTATAGCAGAAACGATAACACCTAGTTTTAATGGACTAAATGTACGTCCTAAAGTTTCTAAATCTTTATCTGTTTTAAATAAGTACAAGTCAAAAGACATACCAATAATAAGCATGGATAATCCAGTTACGATAGCATTAATATCTCCAACAAAAGGAATTCTAAATTCGAAGAAAACTAATTTTTTTATTATTAGAATAGCGGTATCAAAATCTTGTGCTCTAAAAAACACCCAAGAAAGTAGTACTACACAAAAAGGGTAGATGTAACCAATCCAACCAGCATTTTTGATTTTTAGAGTTAAAAAGATTATTTTTTCTCCAACAAGTAACAAACCATGAATGGCTCCCCAAATCGCGAAATTCCATGTGTTACCATGCCAAAGTCCGCCAATTATCATTGTGATCATTAGGTTTCTAAAGGTAAAAAGGGCTGAGCCACGACTTCCTCCTAAAGAATAGTATAAATAATCGCGTAACCATGAAGATAGCGATATGTGCCAACGTTGCCATATATCTGCTATGGAGTTTGAAAAGTATGGCAGTTTAAAGTTTTGATTAAATTTAAAACCTAAAAGTTTTGCACTACCAATGGCAATGTCTGAATATCCAGCAAAATCAAAATAAATTTGATACGCATAAAATACAGTAGCAAGGAGCAATGTGGAAGAATTATGAACATCTGGACTAGCATATATGGAATCTACATAGATACCCAAATTATCTGCAATAACTACTTTTCGAAATAAACCAACCGATATCTGAAAAATACCATCCTGAAACCATTTTTGTTTAAACTTTCGCGTTTTTTCAATTTGTGGTAAAAGGTTGGAGGCTCTTTCTATTGGTCCAGCTACTAATTGCGGAAACAAACTAACAAATGTAAAAAAGGCTACAATATCTTTTGTAGGTTTAAAGTTGCCTCTATAAATATCTATGGTGTAACTTAAGGTTTGAAACGTGTAAAAACTGATACCAACTGGAAGTATTATATTTAATGTTATAGCATCTACTTCCCAACCAAAAAGCAACATCAATTCGGCAAAACTTTCTGTAAAAAAGTTGAAATATTTAAATGCAGCTAAAAGCCCTAAATTTGACACTAAACTTAGTCGTAACCAATTCTTTTTGGCTTTTACCGAATTCGTTTCGTAAATTTTAATTCCGATATAATAATCTATAAATGAACTATATATGATTAAGGATAAGAAAGTCCAATCCCAATAAGCATAAAAGAAATAACTAGCAACTAACAATAATAAGTTTTGCTTTTTTAGATCTTTATTTAATAGCCAATACAGAATGAAAACTGTAGGGAAAAAGATTAAATATTCTATCGAGTTAAATAGCATGGTTTGGGGTTAGTTTAATAAACAATTCTTCGTATTGATTAATAATTTTTTTACTGTTAAATTTACTAATCACCACATGGTTTACTGTATTAGGTGAAAAAGAAAAATTGTTGTTAAGTTTTGTTAACTCTGTAACACATTCAGTAACGGTATTAACAATAAAACCATTTTTTCCTTCTTCAATAATTTCATTAATTCCTCCAGGTGCATTAAAAGCAACAACAGGTGTTCCAACAACACAGCTTTCTATTAATGCATTAGGAAAACCTTCTGAATAAGAACCGAGTAAAAAGATATCACTTTTTCTTAAAAAATCTTCAACATTTTTTGTGTAATTTATCTGAGTTACTTGGTTTTCAATTCCTTTACTTCGAATTAATTTTAAGATATTTTCCTTTTCATTTCCATCTCCAATCATAAAATAATGAAAAGGAAACGTTAACTGAGATAAAACTTCTATTATTCTATCGTGTCCTTTTTCTTTACTTAACCTACCAACAGTAATAATTTGTAAAGGTTTATTAGTATCTCTAGTTTCCGTTTTTGGAGAAGTATTATTGGTTATTGGATTATTTATTAGTGCTGTTTTGTTTATGGATACTCCATAATTTGTCATCATATCCTGCTGCATATCTTTAGATTGACAAATAACACAGTCTACCAATGTATACGCTTTTACTATTAGTCTTTTTAAAAGTGTTAACCTGCTGCTTTTATCATGCTTTGCTAATACACTTAAAACATTAGCCTCTCTAGCAGCAAATTTTATTTTTGGAAAACAAATAGAAAGGTAAGCAATCATAGTATTTAAATGAAAAATGGAGCTAACTACAATTTGCGGTTTTTTGGTTCTAAAATGTTGAGCAATAGCAAATACAGATTTTAATACTCTAGTTTTATTTAAATAAATTACATCTAGATTGCTTACATCGTATACAGTGTCTTTTTTAAAACCAACCACTAAGAGTGTAGAATGAAACTTGTTTTTGTCTATGTTTTGTGCGACAAATGACAAAATACGTTCTGCTCCACCAGCTGCAAGTGAAGGGATGACAAATGTGATATGTATTTTTTTATTTTCCATTAACGAATACTATATTGTTTTCCGTTTGTATTTAACCACTGTTTTAATACTAGCAATTTCCATATTAAAGGATATCTATTCCAGGATCCATTCATGTGTTGTTTTATTCTAAAACTCACTTCTTTTGCATTAATATTAGGAATGTCTTTTAGGCTTTCTTCATTTAGTTCAGAAAGCACATAATCTTTTAGTTCTTTTTTAAACCACTCTGAAAACGGCATTGTAAACCCAGCTTTAGGTCTGTTGAAAATATGCTTTGGTACGTGTTGGTATAACACATCTTTTAAAATACGTTTTTGATTATTAGCTTGAAATTTAAAGTTAGTAGGTAGTGACCTTGCAAATTCTACAACTCTATAATCCATTAAGGGAGCACGAGCTTCTAAAGAGTATGCCATTGTGGCTCTATCTACTTTTGTGTTTATATCCCAATTTAGGTATGTTTTTAAATCGAAATCTGAAATTCTTTCCTGCAGGTTTTTGTGGTTATGTTTTAAGTACTTCATTTCCTCAAAATCTAAATAATCATATTTACTATCTAGCCAGCTAGTATCTACTCCTGTCATTGCAGCTAAATATACATCTTCAATATTGTTGTATTTTAAACCTTGCGCAATCATTTTAAGTTTATAATAGGGCATCATTCCTATTGCATTTGCAGATATATTTCTAATAAATCCTGGAATCTTATACATGATTCCTACTTGCTTCATCCAATTATAGCGCTGATAACCAATAAAACTTTCATCACCGGCATCACCAGATAAAGCCACAGTTACATGTTTTCTGGTATGCTTAGCAAGCAGCATAGATGGTATAGCAGAAGAATCTGCAAATGGTTCATCATAATAATGGCTAAAATTTTCTATTAAATCCAAACCTTCACTATAATTACAATTAATAATATGATGATCGGTTTTTAAGTGGTCGGCAACTTGTTGTGCGTATTTACTTTCATCAAAGCCTTTTTCATCAAATTTTACGGAAAATGTTTTTATTTTACTTGAAGTTGTTTGTGTTGCTAAAGCAGCAATGACAGAAGAATCTACACCTCCAGATAGAAATACACCCACAGGTACATCTGCAAAGAGTCTGACTTTTACTGCGTCTTTTAGTAAATCGTTTAGTATTCCTTTTGCGTCGTTATAAGTACCTTCAAATTTGTTATTACCATGAATATCAATATCCCAATATTGTTTTTTTATAAATTCTTTACTGTTTAAATCTAAAGAAAAAGTGTATCCAGCTTTTAATTTATTTATTTCATTAAAAATAGAGTAGGGATCAGGTACTGCTCCCCAAGCAAGATAATAAGATATAGATTTACTAGATATACTTAAATTGTTATTGTGTAATTGAATAGAAGAAATTTGGCTAGCAAACTCAAAATCTTTTCCGTTAAAAAAATAATAAAAGGGTTTTTGCCCTAGTCTATCTCTGGCTCCAAAAAGGCGTTGTTTTTTTTCGTCATAAATCACAAAAGCAAACATACCATTGAGTTTGCTTACAAAATCATCGCCATATTCTAAATATGCTGCACAAATTACCTCTGTATCACTTGTTGTTTTAAATTCATGGCCTTTTTTATTTAGCTCTTTTTTAATTTCTAAGAAATTATAAATTTCTCCGTTAAAAACGATATGAATATGTTGGTAGGTAAGCGGTTGATTAGATCTAGCGTCTATGTCTATAATTGCAAGTCTGTTATGTCCTAAAATGATATCCTTATCTTTTCCTAGATATTTATAGTCTAATTTATCTGGACCTCTAAAAGAAGTTCGCATTAGTTTTTGTTGCACTTGTTCCTTAGAATACGCTATTGTTGAGCCGTAAATACCACACATATTTTATTCGTTTTCAAGATTATTATTGTCTAAATTTATGCTCACTTTTGTATATAACCATATAGTAAAAAATAGAATTATATAATTGTAAAAATAATTATGCGAAACCAACAAATAGGTTGCTATTATTAGTGATAAGTAAGTATATTCTGGGTTGGTTGTGAACCTTTTAATACTTTTTACAACAAGACTAATATAAAAAATAACCAAAAGTAAGAATGGGATTACTCCAGCTTCACCAATTACCATTAAATATGTATTGTGAACACCTACTTTAATACCAACTGTATCGGCTTGTTGTCCTTGCATAGAACCGTAGCCATTACCTATTAGGGCATTATTTAAAACAACATCTGTATAAAGTGCCCACGTTTCTTGTCTAGATTCTCTAGTTATAGTCGTGGTTTTTACCTCTCCTTCTGTAAAGAAGCTTTCAAGTGCATCAAATCTATCTTTATTTAGCTCAAAAGCAGGAGTGTTAATTATTATTATAATACCTAAGGCACCAACAATTAACCCAATAATATTTTTTCTATTCGCAAAAAGCGACGTTATATTTATTAGCAATAATAGTAGTAAGAAATAACGAGATAAAGTTGCTATTCCAGCTAGAGTGAAAATTAATTGCGCAATTATTTTATACTTTTTACTTGCTAATCTATATGTAAAAGCAAAACCTAAAATACAAACCAATCCTGCACGATTAGGATTTATATAAAAACCTGCATATCTTCCATATTCATCAGAAAACATTAATGCATTTATTATAATACTAGATGCGCCAATTAATAAATAAAAACAAGCTTCTGCATTTGTGGTATTTTTGGCAACTTCTGTAATGGATATTATGAATAAAAAATATCTAAAAATATCTTTAATGAATACCATGAGATCTCCTGAGAAATTAAATCCGGAAATAGAATAGTAGAGTATTCCTAATAATAATAATGGAAGTATTGGTTTGCTTTTTTTTATAAAAAAATAGTATAAAACTAAGGAAACTAAGGATAATGCAGATGCAAGCGAGCCTAAAGCAGGATTAAAGGATACTAAACCAAATGTTGGTAGGTTTAAAATAGTTAATGCAAGAATAATATGTTTTAGTATTTCTTTCATGTAGCTAAAACTTTTTGTTGTTTGGTTGTGTATTTTAAATACACTAAACTTCTAAACATTTGTAAAAAGGCAGTACATAAGGCAATGCCAAATACGCCAAAGTATTTCATTAAAATAATATCAAAAATTATATTTAAGATAACGGATGCAAATGAAATATAAGCCATAAAGGCATTTTTATTTATGCTAGTCAAAAATCGAACTATTATGTTTCCGCATATTGTAAATGGTAAACCTATTAAAAACATGCGTTGAATGTTAGCTACTGTTTTTGTGTCATTAGATGAAAATTCGTTTCGTTCAAAAAATAATTGCACTATAAAATCCGAAAGAAAAATAAGTATAACACTTACTACTATTAAACCTAGAAATAGGCGTTTTAAAATATAGTATAAGGTTTTAAAAGCTTCTTCTTTATTGGTTAAAGCGAGTTTTGAAAAATAGGGAAGAAGTACGTTACCCAAAGCCATAACAATAATTGCTGTAAAAAAAGCAGGAATGCGTAAACCATAATTTAATGCTGCTATAGAGCCAATAATTAGTTGTGCTGCAAAATACTGATCTGTAACAGAAATTAGTCCTGTTAAAAATCCAGAAGATATTTTTGCAGGGACTTGTTTAAACATGGTTTGTGCGTGATAACCATAAAAATCTGGTGGTGCTATTTTTATTATTTTTTTCTTAATTGTTATAAACAGTAAAAATATAAATTGCAGAATACTACCAATAAGCATTCCTACAGCTAAAACTTTTTCTTGTAATTGTTCTTTAAAAAATAAAAGGCAAACTAACATTGCTATAGAAGTAAATATAGGGTAGATGGATGCGTATTTAAAGTCATCATAAATATTTAGTAGGCCACTTAATAAAGATGCAAAACCCCAAAAAAGTATACAAGGTAACAAGTAGTATAATTGTGTTTTTATTAAATGGTAGTATTCCGCTGTATGTCCTTTAAAAAAAGTTTCTAAAAAAACATCCGTAAATAAATAGGAAATGATAATAAATAATATCGAAATAACTAAGGTTATAATAAAGCTAGTAGATTGAAAAGCACCAATGCGATTGGATGATTTTTTTTCAGCAATATAGTTAGGAATAAAAACCAATTTAAACGCAGTTAAAAAAACTTCATTAATAAACCCAGGGAGTAGGGCAGCTATAAAAAAAGTATCTAATAACTCCGATAGACCAAAAGAGCCAGCAACAATAATTTCTTTATAAAAACCTAAACCTTTTACAAGAATGCTAATAATCGCTACAGTAATGACATTTATTATTGTAGGATTTTTTAATGCTTTTTTTATGTTCTCTATGTAGTTTGTTATTTTCAAAAGGTTTTATAGTAGTTTTTTAAGGGGCCAAGCTATTGTAAAGCAAATGGATAATGTTTTGCTTTTAATTGCCTTTTGGTAATCTTTTAAATTAAATTCTAAATATCGCGAAGCTCTTGATAACGTGTAAACACGCTTAATAAAGAGTTTTGGGTTTTTTAAAAGATAGTCTTGGTAGAACCAGTTTAATACACTTAAAGAATATATGGCCATACCAAATGCATCCTTTTCGTGATTTTGAATGGAAATTGCATTTTTAGTATCTAAATAATAGGTTCTGAGTTTTTGGTTTATATATTTTGTTTTAAATCCTTGCTTGGCTATAAATTCCCAAATAATTCCTTCTGGAATATAACCACGAGAAAAAATAGCATTATTTAATTGAATATTTTTTAAAATTTCTGTTTTTACAAACCCCCATTTTTCTAATGATTTTGGGTGTTCCATTTGCTGTTGAAATGTATTACTATAAAGTGGAGATGATTTAAAGGGCTCACCAACTAAATTGCCAAATTGGTCATTACATAAACAGGTGACACCACTTATGGTTTTTTGTTTTTCTAAAGGTATAGAATCGTATTCTTGCTTAAAAACTTGTAGTGCGTCTGCGGTACATTCATCATCTGAATCAAAAGGTAAAATGAATCTACCTTTTGCAACTTGTATCACTTGCATAAAACAAGCCATTTTATGTTTATTTGTTTTGTTGTTTATATAGTTTACCGGAAACGTAGCCGTTTTTATTAGTTCTAATGCAACTTCATGTGAATTGTCTTTAGAGCCATCATTTATTAAAACCAACTCAAAATCTTTAAAAGTTTGTTCGTTTAAAGATTTAAAAACGCGTTCAAGAGTATCTGCTCTATTATAAACAGGAGTAAATACTGTAAAAGTATAACCAAAATTTGCGGTTTCTTGTTCTTTATATGTAGGTAATAAATTAACTAATTTCATTTTATTGTGAAAATTTATAAATTAACTCTCTCCATTTATTTGCTATAAATTCGGCTTCAAATATTGTTGTGCTTTCTATTGCTTTATCTTTAAATTGAATTTGTAAATCGGTATTATGTATTAATAAGGATAGTTTTTTTTCTAAAAGTAATTGATCTTTTACAGGAATTAAAAAACCATTTTCCCCATGATTAATTATCTCTGATGGTCCAGAAGGGCAATTAGTTGCTATACAAGATAAACCATAATACATCGCCTCAATTAATGCATTTGGAAACCCTTCGTAATTGGAAGGTAGCACAAATATTTTTGCACTGTTGTAGTACTTAGAAATATCTTTTACATTTCCAATAAAAATAACACTTTCGTTTAAGTCTAAAGTATTTACAAGTTTTTTGTAAAAATTATGCTTATCGCCTGCACCTATTAATAAAAGTTTCCATTTACCTCTTTCTATGTTGGCAAAAGCACGAATTAATAATTCTTGATTTTTTTGTTCATCCAATCGGCCAACACAAATTATTTGGTTTTTTTTGGTGGTTTGTAAATTTCTTTGTTCTACTAATTCTTCAGCTAAAGGGTTATTAATTATTTTGATTTTATCCTCTTTAATAAATTTAGTGAAATAATTTTTTATGTCTAAGGTTTGTATCACTAACACATCGGTTTGAGGGTAAATAATTCGTCTTATTTTTATCCAAAAGTTGCTAATATCACTAAATTGTGGATGAATACGTTCACTAATAATAGAAGGTATTCTAAGCAACTTGGCTATTATAACACTATAAATATTTGCTATTGTTGTAAAGCCAATAACAACATCTATATTTTCTTTTAAGATTACTTTTTTACTCCTGCCAAATAAAGTAAAGTGATTTGTTATAGACTGAAAAAAAGAAGGATTACTAGTGTATATGTCTTTACAGAACACTACTTGTATTTTAGGATTTAAGGTATAAAATGGTTTGCATTTGTATAAAACCACAATAAGTACATCAAATTCTTTAATTAATTGATTAGATAGTGTAGTAACTACACGCTCTGCACCTCCAGCCTTAAGACTAGGTATTATAAAAGCAATTTTCTTTCTTTTCAAGAAATTCTTGATTGTAGTATTAGGTGTATAAAAAAACACCTAATTCATGATTAATAGCTCAATAAAAATAGTGTTTTTTTTAGATTCACGGACTAATACTAGACATATATTAGATGAAATACCTCTTTTGCATTTAAAGTGTATAGTTCTATTTTGTATATGTAGATAATCCATTTATTAAGTTTTTTTTCTTTTAAAAAATCCAATCCGCTATTTGATGCGTATATACAATAATTTGCATTTCAAAAAGGTACTGTAACCAATTGATTTAGTATTGGTTAAGAGTAAATAAACGCCTACAAATCATCAATTTTGTAGCTTAAAGACTACAAAAAATATGTATTTCATCGAATAAATTGGAAGTTTGACTGATAAAAGAAATGAAATTATAAATTAGCAACAGATTAATAGCAAAACCCTAAAATGAAGAAAAATCGATTTAAAAAGTTTCTGCATAGCAGAAATTTAGCCAAAGCATCATTGTTTACTTTTTTAGCATTTAATACAAATGTAAACTCTCAAAATTATCCAAATCAAGTTTTACTTTCTACTGTAAATTATCAATCGTACGAAGCACCTACTGGAGAATTTCCTGAATATTTAGAACCTTTTACCGAGAATTTATCCGGAAGTAAGATTACTAGAATTAGTGATAAAAACGTTTTTGGTACAACCTCACAAAGAATAAGGCATAATTACGCAAAAGATCAAACATGGAACTCTAACGGATCATTAATTAAGTTAGCTGGTTATCCTGCCGCTATACTAGATGGAGAGACTTTTGATTTTTTGTATTGGAGAGATATTCCATCTTATGGAAGATGGGCAAATACAGAACCTAATTATATGTATGGAACTCCTGGAAATCAATTTGTTAAATTTAATGTGCTTGATAATACAAGAGTAACTTTAAAAACTTTTAGTGAATATTCTAGTCTGGATTTTGGTTATGGAGAAGGAAATCAATCTAACGATGATAAATACGTTGGTTTAATTGGTCAGAACGGAAGTGATAAAACATTAATTGTTTATAATATAGAAACAGATCAAATTGTTGGAACAAAAAATATTGGTACTACAGGAGATTTAGATTGGTTTTCTGTTTCGCAATTAGGTGGATATGCGGTAGCAATGTGGAAACCAAACGGATCTGGAGCTACGGAAGGGATTAAAACTTATAATCTTGACTTTACAAACGAAAAACATATTCATGATCATACCGAACATGCGGATTTAGGCATAGATGCAGATGGAAATGAAGTTTTAGTATCTTATAATGGTCCTGATGGATGGAATCAAGGGTCTTATATTTATTCTGCACGTTTAGATGGAGGAGGAGTTAGACAATTATATCAATATAGTGGCGGAATCTGGGGAGGACATATTAGTTGTAGAAATACAGATAGACCAGGTTGGGCTTATATAAGTGAACAGTGTTGTACGGATCATGATGTGGCTTCTAGAGAAATATTTGCAATAAAATTAGATGATTCGGGGATTATTGAACGCTATACAAAACACAATAACGATGTTTCTCCTGGAAATGGACATTCAACTATGGCTGTTCCAAATAGAGATGGTACAAAAATACTTTTTGCTAGTAATTGGGATGATAGTAATATTATGTCAGATCCTAATCCTCCAGCTTGGATTTTAGAATATCCACAAGAAAATTTAAGTGTTGATGACAATGTACTTGTAAATGCCTTGAATATATATCCAAATCCAACAAGTGATATTATTAATATTAAGGTTTCTGGACAAAATAATCTTATTTCTGAATTGCAATTGAATGACAGTCTTGGAAGAGTTTTATTAAACCAAGCAGTTGATAATAAAAGTTCATTTGTGTTAGATGTATCTTCATATCCTAGTGGGATGTATTTCCTATCTGTAATGGTGGATGGAAAAAAACAAATAAAAAAAATTATTAGGGAATAAAACAAAAACACTGGTTAAGGCAGTATAATTGAGATAGATTATACTAGGATTAAAACAATAAAACCTGAACAATAATATTATTGTTCAGGTTTTTTGTTGTTAAAACAAAACTTTAGTTATTTATTATTTTCTAACTATATATAAATAAGTAGCAGATAATTTTAAAGAATTACCAGCCTTAATAATAGGTATAAAACGATTTCCGTGACCAACATAAAAAGGTAATCCAACAACATCTGCAACTTTTAAGTCCAACGATTTAATTAAGTTTACCCATGATTTAAATCCGAAAGCTTTAAATTCTTGCCATTGGTTAGTGCTAACTCCATGAATATCTAAGGGCTTAAGACTTGCGATATTTAAAAAGGATTGAAAGAATTTCCAATACCGGCTTGGCATGGTATGTAACATAACACCATCCTCTTTTAAAACACGTTTGCATTCTCTTAAACATTGACGAACATCTGGAATGTGTTCCAGCATATTACTTGAAAAAATGAGATCAAAAGTATTGTCATCAAATTGTGACAAATCTTGAGCATCACAAATTTTATATTCAACGTTATCCGTATTTTGTCTGTCAAGAATTGCCATATCTAGCCAATCATAACTTTTTTCATCTAAATCGGTACAGATTAATTTTTCACAATGTTTTAATACGTGAATACTTTGTCCTCCATTTCCAGCACCTAACTCTAATGCTAGTTTAAATTTATTTTCAGGAAATAAGGAAAAAATAATTTCACTTTCTTTTCGACGAACAAAGTTATGCCAATCTTTAGGATCTGATTTGTATTTATTAATTTCATCAGAGCTAAACATAAAAGCTTTACTAGGTTTCATGGTATTTTGCGACATTTTTTCATTAAGATTTAAAGATTAATAGCTAAACAAATATAAGTATAAAAAATGTATTTGTTGTTTACAAAAATTATCGTTAATCTTTGATTTAATAGAGTTTAACAGCACATAAATCATGTTTTATCGCAAGGACTAGAAGTGATAAATTCCTTACAGATAGAAGTGAAAGAAACAGGAGTTATAATCTATAATTTAAAGAAAAGTAGTAAAATTAATCTTTGAATTCGTCCACATTAAACAAGTATAGAATAAGAAAACACATGTTTTTTTGATGGAGTTTATTATGAAAACTTAAGCAGTATTTTAAATTTATTAATAAACGGTTTATTTATTTTTAATGCCTTACCATTTGATATTTTGAAGCGTAGCAATACTATCACAATTTTCTACTGTAAGTATTACTTCTTTATCGTCAATATAGCTTTCAATAGTATAAATACCACAAGGTTTTTGTCTGGTGTTACTCATGCTAAAATCTACATCTCCTTTTAAAAGCGCATTTTTAATCGTTGCGCTATCTACTTTTCTATCCGAAATAAGTAAATCCACGGTATCGCTATACAGTAGCGTCTTTGTGTTTATGTTTTTTATCACTCTAGCCTCGGGACCATAGGCACAAGAAGCCTTTTTTCCGTTTAAAAAGAAAGCTAGAATTACTAAACCTATAGAGAAACCTCCAAGGTAAAAGCCAATACGTTGTATTAATTTCACAATTTAAAAAATAAGTAAGTTGATATCGCTGTGTTTTAAATCGAACCATTCACCAACAGATTTGTTAGTTAATATTCCGTGGTAAAAGTACAACCCATTTTTTAAACCTTTGTCAAATCTTAAAGAATTTTCTAAACCACCATCTTCGGCAATTTTTAAAAGATAAGGGGTAAACATATTGCTTATAGAAATAGAGGCTGTTCTAGCAAATCGAGCAGGAATATTAGGAACACAATAATGTATTACACCATGTTTAATAAAAGTGGGGTGTTTATGCGAAGTAACCTCACTGCTTTCTATACATCCTCCCATATCTATACTAACATCTATAATAACAGCACCAGATTTCATGTTTCCAACCATAGCATCTGTAACAATAATTGGGGCTCTATTTTTTCCTCTAACTGCACCAATAGCAACATCACACCTTTTTAAAGCTTTTGCTAAGTTTTTTGGTTGTAGCGTAGAAGTATAAATAGTCATTCCTAAGTTGGTTTGCATTCTACGTAATTTGGTAATAGAATTATCAAACACTTTTACGTTTGCACCTAGTCCGATAGCACTTCTAGCAGCAAATTCACCAACAGTTCCAGCACCAATAATAACCACTTCTATTGGAGGAACACCACTAATATTACCAAACATTAATCCGTTACCTTCATTAACATTGCTTAGTAATTCGGAAGCAATAAGCACCGCTGAAGTTCCTGCAATTTCACTTAAAGATCGAACGGCAGGATAAGAACCATCTTCATCTCTAATAAATTCGAAAGCAAGCGCAGTAATACGTTTACTAGCTAAGGTTTCAAAATACTTTTTGTTTTGTGTTTTTAATTGTAGCGCAGAGATTAATATGCTTTGCGGATTTATTAAATTTATTTGATCTAGAGTAGGAGGCTCTACTTTTAAAACTATTGGGCAACCATACACTTTTGCGGTATCGTTAGTGATTTTAGCACCAGCTTCACTATAATTTTTATCGCTAAATTTTGCACCTTCACCAGCTCCAGTTTCCATTAAAACGCGATGACCATTACTAACAAGAGCAGAAACGGCATCTGGAGTTAAGCAAACACGCTTTTCTTGAAAAGCAGTTTCTTTTGGTATACCTATAAAAAGGTTTCCTTTTTGTTTGAAAATCTCAAGTGTTTCCTCTTGTGGAAGTAATTGTTGCTTAGTAAAAGGAGATAGTGGTTTAGACATATATGGACCAATTTATTGGTAAGTCAAATTACGAATAATTTTAATTTATATAAAAATTAAAAATTAAAAGATTTATGTAGAAAATTTCCTCTATTTTTTGTATTATTATATGTAGATATGAAAAACCTTTTAAAAAATATAAAAGAACTAAAAACCAAAGATGTAGTTATTGCTTTGGTGATTTTGGCTTTGCCGTTTTTGTTTTATATATATAAACTTGCTCCAGATACTACGGTATGGGATACTGGTTGGTTTGTTTTAGATTCAAATGGTTTTGGTAATGTTAGAGTTTATTTTTGGTTATTAAATACTAAGTTGATGTTGATTATTAGTTTATCTATTTGGTTTATAACAAATAAACACTGGTGGAGAAATGCCATTTTGGTTCCGTTGGTAATTGAAATTAATAAAATAATAAGTATTATTAATCCCGATATATATAGTGTTGATGTTTGGGAGTTTTATAAAAGCCTTCCAATTATATTTCCGGTCGTATTATTTTTGATTTATTTTTTGATTAAAGTTAAATATTATTCTAATTCTGAAATACTTTTAACAGATGTTGATGAAGAAATAGATGATTTAATAAATAAAGAATATTTATTAAAAAAAGAGAAATTAGATGTTGTTAAAAATCATTTTTTTAAGATTAAAAACAACAAAAAAGAGTTAAGTAAAAAGGATTATTTGCAGTCGTTAGTTAACTTGAAAAAAGAATTCTTAAATATTAAAGATGATTAATAAAACTGTAAATTTTAAAAGAGATTTAGTTATAGTGTTTTTAATTGTGTTTATTCCAATTTTATTTTTTACTTATGCCTTAATTCCAGAAAAAAGTAATATAACTATTTTAGGTTTTAATATTGATGCTGGATACTTTGAAGATATAACCGCTTTTTTTTGGAGTTTCTTTTGTCAAATATTATTAGTAAGCTTATTTAGTATATGGTTTATTACTTGTAAGTATTTGTGGAGATATACTTTATTAATACCAATTATTCTATACATTAATAATTCAATTAAAGTCTTGTATGATAGAGTGAATGTTGATGTGAATTATTTAGTAGTTGGAATTGTAGCTTTATTCTTTTTAATCTTTGTTTTTTATATTTCAAATAAAACAAACTACTACGCAACATCTTTAAGTCTTAATAAACAAATTGATGAAGAAATTAATTTGCTAATGAAACAGGTTTCAACGTATAAAAAGGAAGATTATAAAGAGTTTAAAAAAAAGCTAATCACATTAAGAAAGCAAAAAGGGAATTTGGATAAAAAAGAGTATTTAATTCAGTTGATTAAATTACGAGATGATTATACATTAGGTAAGCAAAAGGAATAACTTTTATTTTTTGTCAATACTTTTAAGTTCCTTTAAAATTTCATCTAAGAGCTGTTTTTTTTCAGCACTCCATTTTTCACTCAACCTTTCGTTTATATATTGCTCGATCTCATGGTTCGTTTTACTAGTTTCTTTTTTAGAATTTTCTAGCAACATATCCCCTTGTCCAGTAATTAGCCAAACTAAATTTATTTGTGGATATAACTCTACAATTCGCTCAATAACATCACTACCAACAGATGCATTATTTTTTTGCATACGCAGAATATAACCATTAGCAGTGCCAATAGAAATATCAAATTGTCTTGCACTAATACCTAAATGCTTAATAACCAGCATTATTCTATGAATTGTTTTACTCATTTCTCTTATAGTATATTTTTTATTGAAGAAAATATTCTATAAATATACAAATAAAGATATAAATGTAAGACGGGTGATGTTAAATATAGAAAGCCCATACTTCAAAATAAAGTATAGAATAGGAGGTTAGTATTATCTAAACCAAGTAATAAAACACTTCAAGTCTTTGACTATAAGTATTTTGGTTTTATACTAATTAAGTACATTGAATAAATAAAATTTAAAAATACTGTCTTACTTTTCCCCAAAGGGTTTTAGGTCTTACTGTAAATTCTTCTTCTAATTCTTCTAATGTTTTATTTGCAGTATTTAATTTGTCAAACATTTTAGCTCTAATCAAATAAATAGAAGGAATTATTATAGCCATTACAGGAACTAAATAGATCAATTGAAATTCATCAAAATAAATTAAATCATCATTTAATAATATTATGATTTGGTAAATATACATTATAATTGGTACTAACAAGGCGTGGTACCACCAATGCCTACAAGTGAAAAACCAAATAAGTAGAAAAAGTAAAGGGATGGTTTTTCCTGTTAAAATCCACATGGATAGGTTTGCGTCTCCCCATGATTTACTGTCATAAGTAAATAAAAAAGTGTTCCACACTTGTTCTTGTGGAACACTTTCATACAAATAAAATAAATATGGTGATAGTGCTATAAAAGTAGCAATAATACTACCAATTATTAATGATTTGTTACTTTTGTTATCCTCCAGTAGGAACTCTAAATTTTTTCTTTTCAATTTTTGTTGTGGATGTTCCATCGATATTTAAAAGATTTGATGCTTGAGCTGTAAACAATACTCCTCCAAAAATAGCGATTGCCATTAAATACTTTTTAGTTTTCATAATTATAAGGGATTAGTTAATTAATACCTCGAAATTATATAAACACAACTTTTCTATTTTGGGTAAAATGTTAAAATTATGTTAAAAGTATGATTTTTTACTTTTTCTCTTACGGTTATACCGTAAAAATTGTCTTTGTTGTAAAAATCATGTAGGATTTTACTTACTTTCTCATGTTTTGTTTTTAAATTCAGGTTAATTTATGGTAATCTTTCTGCTTTCGTTTTCATTTATTTCTAGAAATACATTTGTTGCATTTTTAGGAATAAATTCTATTGCTAATTCTGGCCATTCTATAAAAACCCAATGGTTTTCTTGTAAATATTCTTCAAAGCCAAAATTATAAAGTTCATCAATCTCATTTACTCGGTATAAATCAAAATGAAAAATACGAGATAAATTTGCTTGATACTCGTTAACTAAAGAATAGGTCGGACTTTGCACTTCATCAGTGCTACCAATGGCTTTTACTAAAGCTTTAATGAGTGTTGTTTTTCCAACTCCCATGGTACCATGAAATAAAATAATTTTACTATCACTATTACTTAATAGTGTGCTAACAACCTTGTCTAGATCATTGATGGTGTAATTTAATTCCAAATCTATCTTAAATTAATAATACAATAATACATAAATAATACAATAAAATCTAATTTTTATGCATTTCATCGGTGTTTAACGCTTTACGTCTATCGTTACTTTGGGTTTAAAACCACAAAGGGAATGATCATTTCTTCCAAAGAAACACCTCCGTGTTGGTACGTATTTCTAAAATAACTAACATAATGGTTATAGTTATTAGGGTACGCAAAAAACAAATCACTTTTTGCAAAGATAAATGTACTACTCATAGAAAGAGAAGGTAAAAGAATGCTTTTTGGATCTTTCGCAACTAAAACATCTTTGTCTTCATACGTTAAACTTCTACCAGTTTTATACCTTAAATTTAAACTAGTGTCTCTATCTCCAACAACTCGTGAAGGATTTTTTACGTTAATAGTACCATGATCTGTAGTTAATATTAATTTAAAGCCCATTTGTTGTGCTTGTTGTATCATCTCTAATAAAGGAGAGTTTTTAAACCAACTTTGGGTTAATGATCTATATGCTTTATCGTTAGATGCTAACTCTTTCACCACATCCATTTCTGTTTTAGAGTGTGAAAGCATATCTACAAAATTATATACCACAACAGTAAGGTCATTATCTTTAAGTCCTTTAAAATTATCTACCAGTTTTTTACCATTCTTTAAATTGGTAATCTTATAATATTCGTGCTTAAGGTGAGATAAGCCTAAGCGTTTTAATTGTTCTCTTAAAAAATCTGCTTCGTGTAAGTTCTTACCGCCTTCATCTGTATCATTTTTCCAATAATTAGGATATAGCTTTTCCATATCACTTGGCATTAACCCAGAAAATATGGCATTTCGAGCATATTGCGTTGCTGTTGGTAAAATGCTGTAGAAAGGTAATTCTTTTTCTTTTTTGTAATAATTGTTTACAATAGGTTCAAAAGATTTCCATTGGTCTAAACGTAAATTATCAATTACTACTAAAAGAGTTGGTTGCTCTTTACTTATTTCTGGAGCAATTTTTTCTTTAAATAAAGTATGCGACATAATAGGTGCATCTGTATTTGCTTCAAACCAAGTCGGATAATTTTTATCTATAAACTTTCCAAACTGCGTATTGGCTTCGTTTTTTTGCGATTCTAGAATTTCAAACATTCCTATGTCTTCAATATCTTCTAGTTGAATTTCCCAATAAACCAGTTTTTGGTATAAAGCGGCCCATTCTTCAAAAGTATTTACCATAGATAAATCCATAGCAATTTTTCTAAACTCTTGTTGGTAGTTAGAGGTTGTTTTTTCAGAAATTAACCTAGAATGATCTAAATTCTTTTTTAAACTTAATAATATCTGGTTCGGATTTACTGGTTTAATTAAGTAATCTGCTATTTTATTTCCAATAGCTTCTTCCATGATATATTCCTCCTCACTTTTGGTAATCATTACCACAGGAAGCGTATCTCTTTTTTCTTTAATTTCATTTAAAGTCTCTAACCCCGTAAGTCCAGGCATGTTTTCGTCTAAAAAAACAATATCAAAATTAGTATCGTCTAAAATTTCAAGTGCTTCTGTACCACTTTTGCATGTCGTTACCTTGTAGTTTTTTTGTTCTAAAAAGATAATATGAGGTTTTAATAAATCGATTTCGTCGTCAACCCAAAGAATATTTATATTGTTCATGTATATTTGTTTATAAAATTGTAAAAAATTAAAGCTTGCATACTAAAAACAAACTCAAAATATTAAACGACCCAATTTACGGATTTATTACTATACCGAATTCGTTAATCTTCGATTTAATTGAACATAAATATTTTCAGAGGCTACGTAGAATTACACAAATGGGCATGTCTTATTTGGTGTATCCTGGAGCTCATCATACTCGTTTTCAGCACGCTATTGGTTGCATGCATTTAATGCAAAAGGCAGTTCAAGTGCTTCGTTTTAAAGGGGTTGAAATATCTACCGAAGAAGAAAATGCGTTGCTTATTGCTATTTTATTGCACGATATTGGTCATGGTCCATTCTCTCATGCCATGGAACATAGTATTGTAAATAATGTATCTCATGAGGAAATTTCGCTACTTTTCATGGAAACTTTAAATAAAGAGTTTAACGGAAGTTTAACTTTAGCCATTAATATATTTAAAGGAGAATATCCCAGAAAGTTCATGTGTCAGCTAATATCTAGTCAAATAGATATGGATAGAGCAGATTATTTAAAGCGAGATAGTTTTTATACAGGGGTTGCAGAAGGTAATATAAATAGTGAACGCTTGATTACGATGCTTAATGTTGTTGACGATGCGCTTGTAGTAGAAAGTAAGGGGATATATAGTATCGAAAAATTTTTAGTAGCGAGACGTTTAATGTATTGGCAAGTATATTTACACAAAACAAGTTTAGCTGCAGAGCAATTATTAATTAGAGTTTTAAAAAGAGCAAAAGAATTAACCTTTAAGGGTGAGAAATTAGATGCTAGTAAACCTTTACAATACTTTTTAGAAAATGAGATTTCTTTAAATGATTTTAATAAAGAAACATTAGACACCTTTGCTATGTTAGATGATTATGATATTGTTTCTGCAATGAAAGCTTGGCAATTTCATGAGGATTTTGTGTTGCGCAATTTATGCGAAATGATCATTAATAGGGATTTATTAAAGGTGAAGTTGAAAAAGAAAAAAATCAAACCCGAAATTTTAAAAGAATATACACAAAAACTGATAGATACCCACAACATAACAGAGGCAGAAGCAGCTTATTTTGTGTTCACTGGAGAGATATCAAACCAAGCATACCAACAAAAGAAGCAAAAAATTAATATTTTATATAAAAACGGAAAGATTGAAGATATAGTAAAAGCTTCCGACCAATTAAACTTAAAAGCGCTCTCAAAACCAGTCACTAAATATTATATATGCTATCCAAAGCAAAAACTTTAGCACATTTTTCCTATTTTTGCTAGAATTACAAAAAACTAAACAAAAAAGTTTGAAATTCACAGCGCAACAAATTGCAGGGATTTTAGAAGGAGACATTGTTGGTAATCCAGATGTTGAAGTTTCTAAACTATCAAAAATAGAGGAAGGAACAGAAGGATCGCTTACGTTTCTTGCTAACCCTAAATATAAACCATATATATATTCTACTAAGGCATCTATAACCATAGTTAATAAAACTTTCGAACCAGAAAATGTTATTAAAACGACTTTAATTAAAGTGGAAGATGCATATAAATCTTTTTCAAAGTTGCTGGAATATTACAACGAAGTAAAAAATAATAAAGTAGGAATTGAAAACCCAAGTTTTGTTTCAGATACCGCTACTTATGGAGTAAACGTATATTTAGGCGCTTTCTCTTATTTAGGAGAAAATGTGAAACTTGGCGATAACGTAAAAATTTATCCGCAAGCATATATTGGAGATAATGTTACTGTTGGTGATAATACTATCATTTTTGCAGGAGCAAAGTTATATTCTGAAACCCAAGTAGGAAAGAATTGTGTCATTAATAGTGGTGCCATATTAGGAGCAGATGGCTTTGGATTTGCACCAGACGAAAACGGGGAATTTCAAAAAGTACCACAAATAGGAAATGTTATCATTGAAGATAATGTAGATATTGGTTCTGCAACTACAATAGATAGAGCAACTCTTGGTTCAACGATTATTAGAAAAGGGGTTAAGCTAGATAATCAAATACAAATTGCACATAATGTAGAAATCGATGAAAACACTGTAATTGCAGCGCAAACAGGTGTTGCGGGTTCTACAAAAATTGGAAAATATTGCATGATTGGCGGACAAGTAGGTATCGCAGGGCATTTAACCATAGGTGATAATGTAAAAGTACAAGCGCAAACAGGAATTGGTCATCGTGTAAAAGATGGCGAAAAACTGTATGGATCACCTGCTATAGATTATGGAAACTATGTAAAATCCTATGTGCATTTTAAAAACTTACCAGCAATAGTTAAAACTATAAATAAACTAGAAAAAAAATTAGATGGCAATAGTTAATACTCAAATTAAGCAAAAGACTATAAAAAGCGAAACGTCATTAAATGGAGTTGGCTTACATACAGGAGAAAATGTAAAGTTGACATTTAAGCCAGCTATAGAGAATTCTGGATTTAAGTTTAAACGTGTCGATTTAGAAGGAGAACCAGTAATTGATGCAGATGCTAACTACGTTACAAACACGCAACGTGGTACATGCATGGAGAAAAACGGCGTAACCATACAAACTTGCGAGCATGTACTTGCTGCATTGGTTGGTTTAGATATCGATAACGTGCTAATCGAATTAGATGCTTCAGAGCCACCAATTATGGATGGTTCTTCAAAATTCTTTATTGAGTCTTTAGAAAAAGCAGGAATTGTAGAACAAGAAGCTACAAGACAAGAATATGTAGTAACAGATGTTATTACCTATACCGATGAAGAATCTGGTAGCGAAATTCTTGTAATGCCTTCCAAAGAATATCAAGTGACTACCATGGTAGATTTTGGTACTAAAGTTTTAGGTACACAAAATGCTACGCTTAATCATATATCAGACTTTAAAGATCAAATCGCTAACGCTAGAACTTTTAGTTTTTTACATGAAATAGAAATGCTTTTAGAGCATGGATTAATTAAAGGTGGAGATTTAAACAATGCCATAGTTTATGTAGATAAAGAATTGTCTCCAGAAACGATGGAAAAACTTAAAGTTGCTTTTAATAAAGAAAGCATTGCCGTTAAAACGAATGGCATTTTAGATAATCTTACGTTGCATCATCCAAACGAAGCTGCAAGACATAAGTTGTTAGATGTTATTGGTGATTTAGCTTTAGTTGGAACAAGAATTAGAGGAAAAATTATAGCAAATAAACCAGGGCATTTTATAAATACACAATTTGCCAAAAAGCTTTCTAAAATTATAAAACATGAAAAACGTAATTACGTTCCTGATGTTGATTTAAACCAAGAACCATTAATGGATGTCAATCAAATAATGGATATGTTGCCACATAGACAACCATTTTTATTAATTGACAAAATTTTCGAATTAAGTGACTCTCATGTGCTTGGTATGAAAAATGTCACCATGAACGAAGAGTTTTTTAAAGGTCATTTTCCTGGAGCTCCAGTAATGCCAGGTGTTTTAATTGTTGAAGCAATGGCACAAACAGGAGGTATTTTAGTATTAAGTACCGTTCCAGATCCTGAAAATTATCTAACTTTTTTCATGAAAATTGATAAAGTGAAATTTAAAAAGAAAGTGGTTCCTGGAGATACACTTATTTTTAAGTGCGATTTAATAACACCTATTAGAAGAGGTATTTGTCACATGCAAGGTTATGCTTATGCAAACGGAAAATTATGCGCTGAAGCAGAATTGATGGCACAAATATCTAAAGTAAAATAATAAAACATACAGATGATTCGAGCAATATCTCGATTTTGTTTGTGTAGAAAAACACTAAATTGCGAACACATTTTTCCCGATTAAAAAAATAATATTAAAAAATGAATCAACCATTAGCTTACGTACATCCTGGAGCAAAAATCGCTAAGAATGTTGTTATAGATCCTTTTACAACCATTCATAATAATGTAATAATTGGAGAAGGAACCTGGATTGGTAGTAATGTTACTATCATGGAAGGTGCCAGAATAGGTAAGAATTGCAATATTTTTCCAGGAGCAGTAATTTCTGGTGTTCCTCAAGATTTAAAATATAAAGACGAAGATACATTAACCGTTATTGGAGATAATGTTACCATTAGAGAATGTGTAACCATTAATCGCGGTACTACAGATAAAATGAAAACCGTAATTGGAGATAATTGTTTAATAATGGCATATTGCCATATAGCACATGATTGTGTGGTTGGTAATAATTGTATTTTTTCTAATAACAGTACATTAGCGGGACATATTACTGTTGGTGATTATGTGGTACTAGCAGGAATGACTGCAGTACACCAATTTTGTTCTATTGGTAATCATGCTTTTGTAACTGGTGGATCTCTAGTAAGAAAAGATGTTCCTCCTTTTGTGAAAGCTGGTCGAGAACCTTTATCTTATGTCGGAATTAATTCTGTAGGATTAAGAAGAAGAGGTTTTACAACTGAAAAAATTAGAGAAATACAAGATATATACAGAATGTTATATCAGAAAAATTATAACAATACACAGGCTGCAGATTTAATTGAAGCAGAAATGGAAGCAACGCATGAACGTGATGAAATTCTGCAATTTATTAAGAATTCGCATCGTGGTATTATGAAAGGATACTTCAAATCAAATTAAAATTTATTAATTAAAAATATACTCACTTTCGTGGGAAATACTATAATACTATGGCAACAACTTCAGATATTAGAAACGGACTTTGTTTAAAATATAACAATGATATTTATAAAATCATTGAATTTTTACACGTGAAACCGGGTAAAGGTCCTGCCTTTGTAAGAACCAAAATGAAAAGTGTAACCAGTGGGAAAGTATTAGATAATACCTTTTCTGCCGGGCATAAATTAGAAGATGTACGAGTAGAAACACATAAATTTCAATATTTATATAACGATGGTGAGTTTTATCACTTCATGAACGAAGCAGATTATACGCAAATTCGTTTATTAGAAGCTGCTTTAGATAAACCAGAATTAATGAAAGAAGGAGAAATTGTAACTGTTCTTATTAATACAGAAGACAACATGCCTCTTTCTGTAGATCTACCTGCAAGTGTTATACTTGAAGTTACAGCTACAGAGCCTGGAATTAAAGGAAATACAGCAACTAATGCTACAAAACCTGCAACTATGGAAACAGGAGCAACGGTGAATGTGCCTTTATTTATAAACGAAGGAGACAAGATAAAAGTAGAAACAGAAAAAGGTACGTATAAAGAACGTGTAAAAGAATAAAAATTCAGTGTACAGTCTCAGTATGCAGTTGGCAAGACTGAAAACTGGGACTGAAAACTGTAAACTGAATATATGAAATTCCCAAAACCTCATACCCTTAAACACATTGCAGACTTAATTGATTGTAAATACGTTGGAGATGCTAATTTTCAAGTTTTAGGTATTAATGAAATTCATGTAGTTGAAAGTGGAGATGTTGTATTTGTAGATCATCCAAAATACTACGATAAAGCATTAATGTCTGCTGCAACTATTGTGTTAATCAACAAAGAAGTAGATTGCCCTAAAGGAAAAGCATTACTTGTAAGTGATGATCCTTTTAGAGATTTTAATAAAATAACGCAGCATTTTAAACCTTTTATAGCTTCTAATGTAGCAATTGCTTCTTCCGCAAAAATTGGTGTAAATACTATAATTCAACCCAACTGTTTTATTGGAAACAATGTAACTATCGGTGATAATTGCATTATTCATTCTAACGTAAGTATTTATGATGATACGGTAATTGGAAATAATGTTACCATTCATGCAGGAACCATTTTAGGTGCTTCTGCATTTTATTATAAAAAACGACCAGAAGGATTTGATCCGTTAATTTCTGGAGGTAGAGTAGTAATTAAAGATAATGTAGATATTGGTGCACTTTGTACTATTGATAAAGGAGTTACAGGAGATACAACTATTGGTGAAGGTTCTAAATTAGACAATCAAATTCAAGTTGGACACGATACTATTATTGGTAAAAAGTGTTTAATTGCTTCACAAACCGGAATTGCTGGTTGTTGTATTATTGAAGATGAAGTTACCATTTGGGGACAAGTTGGTACTAATAGTGGTATTACCATTGGAGAAAAAGCAATAATTCTTGGTCAAACAGGTGTTACTAAATCTGTAGCTGGTGGTAAGTCTTATTTTGGAACTCCAGTAGAAGAAGCTAGAGTTAAATTAAAAGAATTAGCTTATATCAAGAAAATTCCTGAAATTGTTCAACAATTAAAAAATAAATAGATGTCACCTAAAGAAGTTGTTCAAAAATTTTACAATTCAGATTTAGCAAATAATTCAGAAGCTGTAGATCTTTGTTTTTATAAAGATTGCAGTCTAAGTTGGCATAGTAGCAAAGGGTTTAACGTTTTAGACTTTGATGCTTTAAAATTAGTTTTTGAAGAAGTTAGAAAAATGTACGATACACTACGTTTTGAAACTAGTCATTTATTAGCCGAGGGAAACATGGTGACCATACGTTACACTTCGTTTTTTACAACCGTCGAAAACCCAAACGAGGAGATGCCTTTAGCGCATTTTTCAACTATTTGGGAAGTGAAAGGCGATAAAATTATCAAAGGATTTCAAATGAGTCAGCTAGCAGATAGTAGCTCTGAAAGTTTAAATTCTTTTTAAGAAATAAAAACACAAATCACTTTATAAATTCTTTTCAAAAACTTACTTTTGTACTTAGAATTCTAAATTTTAGTACAGGAGTTCTAATTATATATTAAACAATTTTAATCTAAACAAAAATGAGCGTTTTAGTAAATAAAGATTCAAAAATAATAGTTCAAGGATTTACTGGTAGTGAAGGTACTTTTCACGCTGGACAAATGATTGAATACGGAACAAATGTTGTTGGTGGAGTTACTCCTGGTAAAGGTGGTCAAACACATTTAGATAGACCAGTTTTTAATACAGTTTCAGAAGCTGTAGAAAAAGTAGGAGCAGACACAACCATTATTTTTGTACCACCAGCTTTTGCTGCGGATGCTATTATGGAAGCTGCAGATGCAGGAATTAAAGTAATTATTACTATTACTGAAGGAATTCCAGTTGCAGATATGATTAAGACTGCTGCTTATATTAAAGATAGAGATTGTAGATTAATTGGACCTAACTGTCCAGGAGTTATTACTCCAGGCGAAGCAAAAGTTGGTATTATGCCAGGTTTCGTTTTCAAAAAAGGTAAAGTAGGTATTGTATCTAAATCAGGTACATTAACTTATGAAGCTGCAGACCAAGTTGTAAAACAAGGTTTAGGTATTACAACAGCAATTGGTATTGGTGGAGATCCTATTATTGGAACTACAACTAAAGAAGCTGTAGAGTTATTAATTAACGATCCAGAAACAGAAGCAGTTGTAATGATTGGTGAAATTGGTGGACAATTAGAAGCAGATGCTGCTAATTGGTATAAAGCTAGTGGAAGCAAGAAACCAGTAATTGGTTTTATCGCAGGAGAAACTGCACCTGCTGGACGTACAATGGGACATGCTGGAGCAATTGTTGGTGGTAGTGATGATACTGCACAAGCAAAAAAGAAAATCATGAGAGAATGTGGTATTCACGTTGTGGATTCACCAGCTGAGATTGGTAAAAAAGTTGCTGAAGTTTTAGGCTAAGCACAATCATATATATGTTAAAAACCTCACATTATTTTGTGAGGTTTTTTTATTTGATGCAATTTGTATTTATTATATTTGAATAGAATAAAGAGACTTTAATAAAATTATTAAAGTTTAAATAAAAATCGTCATTCCTGAAATTACAGGAATCTAATTAATAGTAGTTACTATATATGAAATTATTAGAAGGAAAAACAGCCATTATTACTGGAGCAAGTAGAGGAATAGGAAAAGGAATCGCTCAAGTATTTGCGCAACAAGGTGCTAATGTAGCATTTACATATAGCTCTTCTGTCGAAGCTGCTAACGAACTAGAAAAAGAATTAACAGCTTTAGGAGTTAAGGCTAAAGGATATCAAAGTAATGCTGCAGATTTTAATCAATCTCAAAAATTAGCTGAAGATGTTGTTGCCGAATTTGGAAGTATAGATATACTAATCAATAATGCAGGAATAACCAAAGACAATCTTTTAATGCGTATGAGCGAAGAAGATTTTGATAAAGTTATTGAGGTAAATTTAAAGTCGGTTTTCAACATGACCAAAGCCGTACAACGTACTATGCTTAAACAACGTAAAGGATCGATCATTAATATGAGTTCTGTTGTTGGTGTAAAAGGTAATGCAGGACAAACCAACTATGCTGCTTCTAAAGCAGGAATTATAGGGTTCTCTAAATCGGTAGCCTTAGAACTTGGTTCTAGAAATATTAGAAGTAATGTGATTGCTCCTGGTTTTATTGAAACAGAAATGACAGCAAAACTAGACGAAGAAACGGTTAAAGGTTGGCGAAATGCTATTCCTTTAAAACGTGGTGGTACGCCTGAAGATATTGCTAACGTTTGTGTTTTTCTAGCAAGCGACATGTCTGCTTACGTTACAGGACAAACCATTAACGTAGATGGCGGAATGCTAACTTAATATTGCTAACCAATCTGAAAAACCAAACTGTTCATGAAAAAAGTATTATTTGTAATCACGCTATTTATAGTAGCAACCGTAAATGTAAATGCACAAGATTGGATAGATTATAAATCGGAAGATTTAGCTTTTATTGCTAAATTTCCCGCAGAACCTACAAGAACGGTACAAGATGTAGAATCGGAGATAGGAATGCTTAAAATGTATATGCTAAATTATACTCCTCCTGCAGATGAAGGTGATGAGAATCAATTATATGGCGTAATTAGGACTGATTATCCCAAATCTCATTTTGAAGATGCAGATGAAGCATATAATAACAATGTCTTAGATGGAGCTATAGAAGGTGCTGTATCTAATATAAAGGGAAAATTAGTTTTTGATAACAAAATTAAGCTTAATGGTTTTCCTGGTCGAAGTGTTAAAATAGATATTGAGATAGGTTCTATTTATATGAAAACGTTTTTAATAGAAAATAAAATGTTCATAACTCAAGTTATTTGCTTAACAGATAAGGATAATAATGATAGTATTAATCGCTTTCTAAACTCTTTTGATATTTTAAAAGTAAAAGAATAATTGACGACACAAACCATTTTTTACATCATACTTGCTGGAATCATAGCGCTATCACTAGCGCTATTTCAGTATAGTTTAAAAAAGAAGAACAGAACATCTAAAAGTGTTCTTTTTGCATTTTTAAGGTTTATATCTATTTTTTCACTTCTATTGTTGCTTATCAATCCTAAATTTGAAAAAATTAGCTACTATACCGAAAAACCTAATTTAGTGGTTGCTGTAGATAATTCAAGTTCAGTAACGCATTTAAATCAGAAAGAAAATGTACTTCAATTAGTAGCTTCCATTAAGAATAATAAAGAGTTATCCGAAAAATTCAATCTGGACTTTTTCACCTTTGGAAACTATATAGAAACATCCGATTCTTTAACTTTTTTAGACAAACAGACCAATATTGATAAGGCTTTTAGTGATTTCTCACAGATTTATAAAAATACAACTTCCCCAATCCTTTTAGTAACAGACGGAAACCAAACTTATGGTAGCGACTATGTTTTTTCTGCTGAAAAAGTAAAACAGCCCATATTTCCTGTTATTCTTGGAGATACTATTACCTACACAGATCTAAAATTACAGCAGCTTAATGTAAACAAGTATGCTTTTTTAAAAAATAAGTTTCCTGTAGAAGCCATTGTAACTTATAATGGGAACAATATTGTAAAATCAAGATTTGTGGTTACTTCCGGTAATGTTACAGTATATTCCGAAAACGTAAGTTTCAGTGCTACCAACAATTCGAAAATTTTAAACTTCACCTTGCCTGCAAATCGAGTAGGAGTACAAGCGTATAAAGCACAAATTCTTCCTATAGAAAGTGAAAAAAACACGATTAATAATTACAAAAACTTTGCCGTAGAAGTTATAGATCAGAAAACAAATGTTGCTATAATTAGCGATTTTATGCATCCGGATTTGGGTGCTTTTAAAAAGAGCATTGAAAGTAATGAGCAACGTGAAGTTTCTATTATCACTCCAAATAAATATTTATCACAAAAAGATAATTTTCAATTAGTTATATTATACCAGCCAAACAATAGGTTTAAGCCTATTTTTGAAAGTTTAAAGAAAAGTAACGCGAATAAATTTCTGATTTTAGGTACTAAAACGGACTATGCTTTTGTGAATAAAATGACTTCCGATTTCAAACTAGACATTACCAATCAGACCGAAGATTATCAAGCAAGTCTTAATACAAACTATAATACCTTTATTGTTGACGATTTAGATTTTGAATCTTTTCCGCCCTTAAAATCATCTTTTGGTAATGCTACTTTTTCCATTCCAGTAGAAACCATTTTAAACAAAAAAGTTGGAAGTGTAGAAACACAAAACCCGTTGCTAGTAACTTTTGAAACTAGTAGCAGGAGAGAAGCGGTACTTTTTGGTGAGAATATTTGGAAATGGAGAGCGCAAAGCTATTTAAATACAAAGTCTTTTAATAATTTCGATAACTTCATTGGTAAGTTGGTACAGTACTTGGCTTCCAATACACGGAGAAGTAGATTGAATGTGGATTACGAATCTTTTTACCAAGGCAATACCAATGTTATTGTTAAAGCACAATTCTTCAATAAAAACTATGAGTTTGACGTAAAGGAAACACTAAAAATTACGGTTAAAAATAAAACTACATTGGAAACCAATACTTTTCCTTTAATTTTAAAAGGAAATAATTACCAAGTAGATTTAAGTAATTTACCTGCAGGAGGTTATGATTTTACGGTAAAAGCAACAAACGAAAACATTTCAAAATCAGGATCCTTTCAAATACTAGAATATAATATAGAACAACAATTTTTAAATGCTAATGTAACAAAGCTACAGCAAGTTGCTACTTATACAAATGGAAGTAGTTATTTTATTGCGAATACAAATACACTGATTAATGATTTATTAAAGGACGAACGCTTTGCAACTATACAGAAAAGCAGTAAAAATGTTGTACCTTTAATCGATTTCAAATACTTACTAGTCTTGCTAATATTAAGTTTAGCTATCGAGTGGTTTTTAAGAAAATATAACGGATTAATATAAATAATAAACATGGATAAATTACCTAAAATTGCAGTGCCTTTTATAGTCGGACTTGTGTTCTTAATCATTTTAATTTCTAAATCCGCAGTGACGATTGGTCCAGGAGAAGGTGGTGTTTTATTTGAACGTTTTGGAGATGGTATTAATACCGAACACACGTATGGTGAAGGTTTTCATATTGTTGCACCTTGGAATGATATGTTAGTGCAAACGGTACGTCAGCAATCGGTTTCCGATGAAATGAATGTGCTTTCCGTTAATGGATTAGAAGTAAAGGTATTCGGAACTATATGGTACGAACCAGAATTTTCTAACCTTGGAAAATTAATTAAAACCAAAGGAGCAGATTACGAAAGAGAATTATTAGATCCTGCAATTAATGCTGCAGCAAGAAGTGTTGTTGGTAGATATACGCCAGAACAATTATATTCTAGTAAAAGAGATGTTATTGAACAAGAAATTTTAGAAGAAGTAACAACGCTTTTAGACGGACAGTTTTTAACAGTAAAAAGAGTTTTAGTAGAGGATGTAAAATTACCAGCAACTATTAAAGATGCTATTGAACGTAAACTAAAGCAAGAACAAGAGTCTTTAGAATATGAGTTTAGACTAGTTACAGCTTCAAAAGAAGCAGAGAAAGTAATTATTGATGCGAAAGGTAAAGCAGAGTCAAACCGTATTTTAAGTGCATCATTAACAGACAAAATTTTACAAGATAAAGGTATTGAAGCAACGGTTAAGTTGTCGGAATCACCTAACAGTAAAGTAATTATTATTGGTTCTGGAGATTCTGGAATGCCTATTATATTAGGAAATCAATAAATTATATATTTATTTTTAAGAATTTCATAAAAATGAAATTTTATTTTCAATAAATTAGGATATAAAAACTAATTTTTACAATATTTGCATATATAAAAACAGAAATGAACTTTATTCAATCACATCATCATCATTTTACTACTGGCAATCAAGCGAGCTAAAAGTGTATTGAATAAAACCAACATATTTTAAAAACCGTTTGAGCATCTCAAACGGTTTTTTTTATACCTATAGATTTACTCAAACACATTAAAAATTAAAATGAGTAAATTAAAAATTGCAATTCAAAAATCAGGAAGACTTAACGAAGATTCTCTTAAACTCCTTAAAGACATTGGTGTTTCTATTGATAATGGAAAAGATCAATTAAAAGCTTCTGCTAGAAATTTCCCATTAGAAGTATTTTATTTAAGAAATGGAGATATTCCACAATACCTAAAAGATGGTATTGTAGATGCTGCAATCATTGGAGAAAATGTACTTATTGAAAAAGGAGAAGGTATTCCTGTTGTAGAAAAACTAGGGTTTTCTACTTGTAAAGTGTCTATAGCCATACCAAAATCAGCATCTTACAAATCGATTCAAGATTTACAAGGAAAACGCATTGCAACCTCTTATCCAAATACTGTTAATCAATTTTTAAAGAAAAATAATGTAGATGCACAATTGCATATCATTAATGGTTCTGTAGAAATAGCACCAAATATTGGCTTAGCCGATGCTATTGTAGATATTGTTTCTAGCGGAAGTACGTTGTTTAAAAACGGTTTGAAAGAAGTAGAAGTGCTACTAAAATCGGAAGCAGTTCTTGCTGTTTCTCCTAAAATTTCAGAGGAAAATAAAAGCATTTTAAATAAGATTCAGTTTCGATTACAATCGGTTTTAAAAGGAAGACAAAACAAATATGTGTTGCTTAATGCACCCAATGATAAGATAAAAGAAATCATTAATATCCTTCCAGGAATGAATAGTCCATCCGTTTTACCACTAGCACGAACAGGTTGGAGTTCCATTCACTCAGTAATTAATAAAAATGAATTTTGGGAAGTAATTGATGAGCTGAAAGAAAATGGAGCCGAAGGTATTTTAGTTTGCCCAATTGAAAACATGGTGATTTAATTACTGGTTAATACAAAGACTTTAAGATAAATAGAAATGAAAACAATTGAAAATCCTAGTAAGCAAGATTGGCAAGCTATTATAGAAAGACCAACGCAAAAGGTTAGCGATATAGAGGCTACAGTTACTAAAATATTTACCGAAATATCTCAAGAAGGCGATAAGGTTATTGCAAAATACACCGAGAAATTTGATAATGTGGTACTAGATACTATGCAGGTTTCTGCTTTAGAAATTAAAGAAGCAGCTATTAAAGTGTCTGATAATTTAAAGGTAGCCATTGGTAAAGCAAAAGCAAATATTGAAAAATTTCATGCAGCTCAAAAAACCAATAAAGTAGAAGTAGAAACTACCAATGGTGTGCTTTGTTGGCAAGAAAAGCGTGCGATTCAAAAAATAGGATTATACATTCCTGGCGGAACAGCGCCTTTGTTTTCAACCGTTTTAATGTTAGCAGTTCCTGCCCAAATAGCAGGTTGTAAAGAAATTGTTTTATGTACACCTCCAAATAAAGAAGGTAAGATTGCA